>PMLN01000015.1:379-2774 GCA_003158885.1 Anaerolineae bacterium | reverse complement strand
CATCGCAATTTTCAACTTTATTTTGGCGGACAACTAATCTCGAATGCCGGGACATGGATGCAAATCATTGCCCAGGGCTGGCTGGTATACCAAATCACGCATTCCGATTTGGCGCTCGGCATCGTGGGATTTGCAGCAGCGGTTCCGGCTTTGCTGGTTTCTCCATGGGGCGGCGTGGTGGTGGACCGGTTCCCGAAGCGCACACTCCTGATCATTACACAAGCCGGCGCCATGCTGCTGGCATTCATTCTGGCCGTGTTGACCTTTACGGGCGCCGTTCAAGAGTGGCATATTATCCTTCTGGCAGGCGGCCTGGGGCTGGTTAATGCCTTTGACGGACCGGGACGCCAGGCCTTCGTGGTCGAGATGGTGGGGCGCGACGATCTGCCCAACGCGATTGCCTTGAACTCGTTGATGTTCAATAGCGCACGTGTGATCGGCCCTGCGCTCGGAGGAATCCTGCTCGCTGTCGTCGGGACGGCGTGGTGCTTTACGATCAACGGCATTTCCTTTCTAGCCGTGATCATCGGGTTGTGGGCGATGCAGATCAAGCCTCATTCGCCAACGCATTTAATGGGGTCCCCGTGGAAACAATTGACCGGCGGCATTCAATATGTTTCCAAACAGGTTGATTTGGGCGGGCTTTTGCTCCTGTCCTTGATCTTCAGCATATTCGGGATTTCCTATGCCACGATCCTGCCGGCCTTTGTGGAGCAGGTGCTGAATAAGGGCGCGGCCACCTACGGCTGGATCAATGCCGCGATTGGATTGGGCGCAGTAGCCGGGGCGCTGCTGATCGCCAACCAGCATGCCCGAAGCTGGCGCGGTCTATGGCTGATGATCGCCGGCATTGGATTTCCGATCGTCCTCAGTATCTTTGCCTTTACTTCCTTCTTTCCCGCCAGCCTGATCCTTGCATTTGGTTTGGGCGTGGGTTTTATGGTGGAATTCACGATGATCAATACGCTTCTCCAAACGCGCGTCGAAGATCATCTGCGCGGCCGCGTCATGGCTTTGTACACCCTGACATTTTTCGGCTTTACACCCTTTGGCAACCTAGCAATCGGCGCGCTATCCCAATCCATCGGACTGAGTAATTCGATCCTGATTTTTGCGTTGATCAGTCTGGCCTTGACGTTGATTGTGCTAAGAAAAATCCCGCAGATCAAGGAACTCCCTTAAGGTTGAATATGACCTATCCTGAATTTAATCTTTCAAGCTCTTAGCCACGGATTTCACGGATTACCACGAAAAGAGCCGACCTTTCGAGCGGGTCGGCTTTTGATTCAGCTTATTTCCAACAACTCTTCAAAATTTCACACCCCCGCAGCATTGATGGCTGAATCCTTAAGTTCGGGATTAACCATGTTATATGCACAGGTTTTACGGTGTCGGCGTACCGGTTGATGTAAAGGGCGGCCACGGAATTTCCGCAGGGCCTGCAAAGCCGTGCTTTTCCTGAACGAAGATTCTTCCGTGCGAGGGCTGGGAACAGCCTGGTTCATCGGGAATCGTGACGGATGTGTCGTTCGTAGCGAGCGGGTCGAAAACGATCTGTCCGTCCACGCAATGCCAGACTTCGATGATGTAATGCTGCATGGCGGCATCTTCTTCATCGCCGGGATGCAAGGGGATGTCGAGCCACATCACTTTTACCTGATTCCCAGCGCGGACGACTCTTGTAACCACCGTCGGAGGATAATAAGGAGATTGCGGCAGGGGCGCCAGGCCGGGATAACAAATTTCCAAAGCGTTGATATTGCCCTGGACAGCCATTTGCGATGCCTTGACCCAGCACGGATGATGCCCGCCGATGGCTTGAACGTATATCCACTGTGAATCTTCGCGCCGGCCAACGACTTCGAGATTGCTGCCCGTTACCAGACCGGTGAAATATAAATAAGGCGCGCCGGGACCGTATCGGCAGTTGGATGTCTCCAGAACCTGCGCGCGCAGAATGGCAAACGTCGGCGTGATAGCGGGAGTGGATGTACCAATAGGCGATGGCGTGTTTGACGGCAATACCGTCGGCGCGGATGTTGATGTCAGCAATGGAGAAACCTCGCTTGTTTCGGTAGCCACTGTTGGCGCGGAGGGAAGCAAAACTTCCGTTGGCGTGCAAGAGGCTAATATCCAAATTAAGCAAAGAAGAATTGTCACGCGCTTGTCCATGGCTAATTCTTCATAATGTTTTGTTATTGTCCCTGAAGCGCGACGCCAATTGTTTGTTGAAAAACAGAATACGGCTGAGCGCCATCCACTGTTGATGTCCGAGTCTGACCATTGACGGAATAAGTCAGGATAAAGAAGGGTGCTCCTGTGAAGCCAATCGCACTCACATCATTGAAATCCTGACTCACCTGATCGTTATGACTGCCAGCGTTGATGCAAGTAT
>PMLN01000015.1:0-370 GCA_003158885.1 Anaerolineae bacterium | reverse complement strand
TTCCCAGAATTTATTCTGGTCGGCCGCGCAATACGCCGCGTTTGCCGCATCTGCAGACTCGGGTCCGATGTATCCGCCGACGGAACGATATTCGTAATAAACCTTTCCGGTCGCGACATAATTCTGGATGATCTGTGGTTCGGTCTCCTGCCAGTAGTGCATACAATAGGGACATTGAAAATCTGCGTATTCGATGATCTTGACCGGTGCATTTGGGTTGCCCATCTTATTGCCGTTGGCCTGCGGATGGTTTCTGGCCGGGGGCATGACCACATTTGGAAATTGAATCTGCGGCACGGAGGTGGATTTCGAAATGGGATTCGTGGAAATCGAACTGAATATGTTCCCAATGGCTGGGCCGAGAAAGGTT
>PMLN01000338.1 GCA_003158885.1 Anaerolineae bacterium | reverse complement strand
ATTCCTCAAACATAAGCGTGGAATATGCCATCGGTAGTTTTATCCATAAGAACCTGCCTTTGATCGAGAGCGCATATCTGTCGAGTGAAGAGGACAAGCCAGGCCTTACCTTGCGAGTTTTTGATAACCTGGACTTTTCCGGATCTCCAGCATATACGGAGGTCACCGATCGATGCGGCATTGGCTGGTTTGACCGGTCTGTGAAAAAAGTAAATCAGGAACGTTTCAGCCTCACTTTGAGCGGCAATTTCGTTGCCAAAGAGTCCGGACTACACACCTTTGGTTTATCCAGCGTTGGACGCTCCCGTTTATATCTGAACGGTGAATTGCTTATTGATCATTGGGATTTGGGAATCAACGGCAAGCAGAAAATCGCCCAACGGAAATTTACCGCCGGTCAAAAAGTGAAAATAAAAGTGGAATATTGTTGTGAGGGTAATCGCTGGTGGCGTACGATACAGCTTGGCTATTTGCCTCCCTATCCGGAAAGTCTGATGGCAGAAGCTGTTTCCCTGGCGCAGCGCTCGGACGTGGCGGTCGTGGTGGCCGGACTTACCAGTGAATGGGAAGCAGAGGGTTTTGACCGCGTCAACATGGAATTACCGGGTGAACAGAATGAATTGATCCGACGCGTGGCTGCGGTAAATCCCAACACCATTGTGGTATTGAATTCCGGTTCGCCTGTGACCATGCCCTGGATCAAGGAAGTGGCGGCGGTTGTTGAGCAATGGTATAACAGCCAGGAGTGCGGCAACGCGTTGGCGGATGTATTGTTTGGCGATGTCAATCCATCGGGCAAGCTGCCCACAACCTTCCCGGCTCACTATGAAGATAATCCCGCCTCCATCAATTATCCCGGTGAGAACAGTGAAGTGCTGTATGGGGAAGGATTGTTCGTTGGCTATCGGTATTACGATGCCAAAAAAATCGAACCGCTCTTTCCGTTCGGTCACGGACTCTCCTATACCACATTTGAATATAGCGACCTCAAACTGAATGCCGATCGCTTTACAGAACAGGATGGATTGGATGTTTCGTTGAAGGTCAGCAATAAGGGCAAGCGTGCCGGGCAGGAAATCGTCCAGCTTTACGTGCGCGATGCACAATCGAACCTGGTGCGGCCTGAAAAAGAACTGAAAGCCTTTTCCAAGATTTCCCTGGCTGCAGGTGAAACGCGGACGGTTTCTTTTCACCTCGATAAGGAGGCGTTTTGGTATTACGACCCGGCCAAGGGCGGATGGATCGCCGAACCCGGGGAGTTTGAGATCATGGTTGGAGCCTCCAGCCGCGACCTGCGCTTACACGCTCGAGCCATGCTTATTCCATCTCGTCCGTCCAGGTTTCAACCTGGCATGACCTTGCGCGAAATCATGCGGGATGAAGCTGGAAAAGTTATCGTCCGGCATCATCTTGGTGAATGGCTGACCATTCCCGAGTCTTATAAGTATCTTGATCTGACGGTTGAGCAAATTCTGCCCCATGGTTATGGCATGTTATCCGCGGAAAGTATTGAAGCCATGGCCGACGATCTAAACCGGGCTTGAGGCCCGTTATTCCGGTCTTTATGGACATGCCCCGATGAAATATGGTGCCTTCGATGATGACCGTCGTGAATATGTGATCACGCGTCCTGATACACCCTTGCCCTGGATCAACTATCTTGGTTCCGAGGCATACTTCGGCCTGATCTCCAACACGGCCGGAGGCTATTCATTTTACAAGGATGCGCGCCTGCGGCGCATTACGCGCTACCGTTATAACAATGTGCCGCTCGATTTCGGTGGAAGGTACCTTTATTTGCGCGATGACCGCGATGGCAGCTATTGGTCGCCATCCTGGCAGCCGACCCAGAGCGAGTTGAATGATTATTCCTGCCGTCATGGGATGGGATATACGGTCATTGCCTCGGCTTTTAACAGCATTCATGCCGAGACGCGTTATTTTGTCCCACTAGGGGAGAACCTTGAGATCTGGCAATTGACCGTCACGAATCAGCGCGACACGCAGGCGGAAATATCGGTTTTCCCTGCGGCTGAATTTTGTCTGTGGGACGCTTTGGATGACTCCTCGAACTTCCAGCGTAATTTTTCAACCGGTGAAGTGGAAGTCGAAGACCATGTGATCTACCACAAGACGGAATATCGCGAACGCCGCGATCATTTTGCATATTTTGCCTGCTCGGAACAGCCTGATGGCTTCGATACACAGCGCGAGGCGTTTCTGGGACCTTATCGTTCGTGGGATCGTCCGCTGGCAGTCGAACGTGGAAAATGCAGTAACTCGGTGGCTCATGGCTGGCAGCCAATCGGTTCATTCCATGTGCGCTTAAACCTGAAGCCTGGCGAACAAAGGCAAGTTATCTTTCTTTTGGGTTATCACGAAAACCCAAGAGATCAGAAGTTCGACCCGCCCGATTCGCAAACCATCAATAAAAAGACGGTTGAGCCGGTCATTGAACGGTATCTTCAACCATCGAATGTGGATTCGGCTTTCACCGCACTTCATCTTTATTGGGACGAGTTGCTGGCCGGCTTTCAAGTTCATACGCCGAACGAGCACGTCAACCGGATGGTCAATATCTGGAATGCTTATCAGTGCATGGTTACTTTCAATTTATCCCGCTCGGCTTCGCTGTTCGAGTCGGGAATTGGAAGAGGCCTGGGATTCCGCGATTCGAACCAGGATTTGCTTGGATTCGTCCAGATGGTTCCGTCGCGGGCACGCGAACGGATCCTGGATATTGCCGCTACGCAATTGCCGGATGGCGGAGCGTATCACCAGTATCAGCCATTGACTAAACGCGGCAACAACGATGTCGGGTCGAATTTCAATGATGACCCACATTGGCTGGTGATCGCAGTCGCCGCATACCTTCGGGAGACGGGGGATTGGAGCATCCTTGAAGAAAGCGTTCCGTATAATAATGCAACGGAAAGTGGGATGCCGCTTTATGAACATCTCCAGCGTTCCATTCAATATACGCTGGACCGCCTTGGCCCACACGGCCTGCCGTTGATTGGCCGGGCGGATTGGAACGATTGTCTCAATTTGAATTGTTTTTCGGAAGTTCCCGGAGAGAGCTTTCAGACAACCACGAGCCGGGATGGAAAGGTGGCCGAGAGCGTATTCATCGCCGCGCTCTTTGTACAATCGACGCGTGACATGGCCGACCTGGCCGAACATTATGCCGTGCGCGAAAGCCGGAAGTTCACTTCATTTAATACTCGTCCGGCCAGCTATTATCGCACGTTGGCGGATCAAATGACCCAAACCATCTACAAGCACGGCTGGGATGGAGAATGGTTCCTGCGCGCCTACGATGATTTCGGGAATAAGGTTGGATCGAAGGAATGTGATGAGGGCAGGATCTATATCGAACCGCAGGGCTTTTGTGTCCTGGCCGGGGTGGGATTGGAGAACGGGATGGCAAGTCAGGCGTTGAACTCGGTCAATACCCAGCTCGCCACGCAGCACGGGATTCTCATCCTCCAGCCCGCTTATTCGAAATATTATCTTCACCTGGGAGAGATTTCATCATACCCGCCCGGATACAAGGAAAATGCGGGCATCTTC
>PMLN01000244.1 GCA_003158885.1 Anaerolineae bacterium | reverse complement strand
GCTTCGACAAACCTTCTAAACAAATTTCTTGTGGATCGTTGATCCGTCAGCCATTCGGGGTGCCACTGCACCGCCAAGCCAAAGGGATGATCTGGTAATTCAATGGCTTCCACCAATCCATCGGGCGAATGACCTGCAATGCGAAGCGAGGAGGCAATATCCTTCAATCCCTGATGATGATGACTATTGACTTTGACAATCGGCTCACCCAACACATCCGCGCTATGCGTACCCTCTTCGATCTTGACTTCATGCACCAGCACCGTCCGCATGTTGCCGGGATAGGAATGATCGAGCGCATTTGGGAATTGATCGGGGAGATGAGTATACAGGGTTCCGCCCAGCCCCACGTTCACAACCTGACAGCCGCGGCAGATACCGAGAAACGGCTTGCCGTCTGAAACGGCAGCCCGCAGCATGTTCAATTCGACCGCATCCCGCTCGGGGTCTACATCGTCAATGCGTGGATGTGGATCACCCTCGAAGTAAGCGAGGGAGATATCACCGCCACCGGAGAAAAGAATCCCATCCAGACGTACATAAAGCGCATCCCAGCCATTCTCCGCAATCAACGAAGGGATCAAAACCGATACGCCGCCCGCCTGCAGGATGGATTTGACATAAGCCTCGTTCAGCAGGACGGTCGTTTGGTTATAGGCATTGCTGGAATGGCTGGTGGTAATACCGATAATAGGCTGCATATTAAAACAAAACCCTAAGGGTTTTAAAACCCTTAGGGTTTTTCACTAATTAATCGAATTTCTGTTTGAGGCGGGCCGACTTGCCGGTGCGTTCGCGCATGAAATAGAGCTGGGCGCGGCGAACCCTGTTATGACGCTCGACCACCACCTTATCGAGGCGCGGCGAACGGAGCAGGAAGGTGCGCTCCACGCCGATGCCATTGGATGCAACGCGGCGAACCGTAAAGGAGGCTTCGTTGCCGCCTTTGCGCAGGCGGATCACGGTGCCTTTGAATTCCTGGATGCGCTCGCGGTCGCCTTCCTTGATCTTCATATGTACATTGACCGTATCTCCCGGCATCAACTCGGGAATTTTCTCGTTCTTTTTAGCTTCCACAGCCTTCAATAAATCTGCCATATCGTCTTTCTTCCTTACAGGTTGATTTCGTTTTTAGCGGGCGGATTATAGCATGTGAGTTCACAATTCACAAGGTTAAATCGACTCTGTTTTATGGCCTTCTCAAATTCCATGGTGAACCTAGGCTTTGTCATTTTTTTTAACGCGAAGCACGCGAAGTTCGCTAAGATTCTTTTTTTTCTTCGCACTCGCCTGCCCTTTGTTCTTTGAGGGTTGCGAGCTTTGCGGTTCCTTCTCTGATCTTGAGAAAACCATGGACTCTGTTTATTGATACCTTCTCACCGCCAGCACCGCATTATGGCCGCCGAATCCAAAGGCATTGCTGATCGCCAAGTCTATCTTTTTCTCACGGGCTTTATTCGGGATCACATCCAGGTCGCATTCGGGATCGGGGGTCTGATAATGGATCGTCGGCGGGAGGATCTCCTCGCGGATCGCCTGCACGCAAAAGATGACTTCGAGCGCGCCCGTCGCGCCCATCATGTGCCCGGTCATGGACTTGGTGGATGAAATCGGAATCTTGTGCGCCAAATCGCCAAAGGCGCCCTTGACCGCCCGCGTCTCTGAAAGATCGTTCAAATGTGTACCGGTTCCATGTGCGCTGATATAACCCACATCTTCAGGGTTGGCTTTGGCGGAGGCCAATGCCATGCAGATGGCGGCCATGCCCCCCGCGCCCTGTTCATCCGGCGCGGTAACGTGGTAAGCATCAGCCGTGGAGCCGTAACCGGCCAGTTCCGCCAGGATATTCGCACCGCGCGCCCTGGCATGAGATTCCAATTCCAACACGACCACCGCCGAGCCTTCGCCCATCACCAAGCCGTCCCGGTTTTTGTCGAAAGGCTGGGGCGTCATCGAATAATCATCGTTATGGCGCGACATGGCGCCCACGCGGTCAAAGGCGGCCACCCCGGTCATGGTAATCGTCGACTCGGTGGCGCCTGCCACAGCCGCCTCGATCATGCCTGCCCGCATCATCATCACGGCAATGCCGATTCCATCCGCGCCCGAAGCGCAGGCCGAGGCGACCGAGAAACATGGGCCTTTGATCCCATAATCAATCGCGACCAATCCCGCACCGCCGTTCGACATGAGCATTGGGATCGTGAACGGGTTGACCCTGCGCGGGTTATCGCTGTTGGCGATCAGCACCGCTTCCTGCAAAGTGGTCAGCCCGCCGATCGCGGATGAAATCACCACGCCAATCCTGCCTGCGTTTTCCTCCGTGACCTCCAGCCCTGAAGACTGGATCGCTTCGTTTGCTGCGACAGCAGTCAACTGTTCGAAGCGGTCGCGCCGGCGCGCTTCCTTGGCATCCATATAATTTACGGGCTCGAATCCCTTCACTTCCGCGGCGATATGCACCAACAATGGTGACGAATCGAACAGCGTGATCGGCCCCACCCCGGATACACCCGCCGTCACGTTCTTCCATGTTTCGGCAACGGTCAAGCCGATTGGATTGACAGTTCCCATGCCGGTGATAACAACTCGTTCCATAAACTCGCTCCTATGATAAATATTTCAAGCCTGAACCGGTTAGCAGGACCACAACCGGATCGGGCAAAGTGGAGATCGATTCTTCCAACGCCCGCCAAACCAAGGCAGAAGTTGGCTCTACATAAAACCCCAAACGCGCCAATGAGTCACGCCCTGACAATATAAACTCTTCATCCACGGCCACAAAGCGCCCCCCGCTTCGACGCGTGATCTCCACGACAGCCTGCGCACGCACCGGCTGGCGATTGCGAACACCCTCCGCAAGGGTGGGGGAATCCTGGATATCATCCATTCTGCCATGTTTCCACAAAGCAAATAACGGCGGGCAGGCCGCGGCCTGTACTCCGATGATCACCGGCATCTTCTGGATTTTACCAGCCTGCAATAAAGCTTCGAAGCCGCGCGCCACGCCAAGCAGGAATCCGCCCTGCCCCGCCGGGAGGATCAGCGCAGCCGGGGCGCGTCCAAGTTGTGCATGGATTTCATAAGCACAGGTGGCGTATCCGGGAAGATTGAAGGGCATATACGCATGGCTTGCATAAATCATCCCGGACTCTGCGGCCTGCATCACGGCCTGCGCTGCTTTCATACGCGGGCCAGGCACGGGGATCAATTCTGCGCCATAGGCTTCGATTTGTTTTCGCTTGGGGCCTGCAGCGGAGTCCGGCACGTAGACGCGCGCTTTGATGCCCGCCCGCGCCGCATAGGCCGCGAACGATGCGCCGGCGTTGCCCGATGAATCTTCGATGGCTTCCGTCACAGCGCGTGAGAGCAAAAAGGAAACCAGGGCCGCTGTGCCGCGGTCTTTGAATGATCCGCTCGGGTTCATGTATTCGCACTTGAAGAAAATTTCGCGGCCGAAGGCTTGGACAGGCAATAGCGGGGTATTCCCTTCGCCCAATGAAACAAGCCGGCTCTGTTGAGGTTCCACGCTCAAAGGCTCGACAAAGTCATACACGCCCCCACAGTCCGGACATTGATAGGGCGCGCCTTTTTCAGGATATGGGAGCTTGCAATTGAGACAAGCAACTTTCATCTCATCCCGGCCCATGCTCATTCACCTGCTTTGGGGATGTACTCGCCCTCGACCCAAAACTCGCCGCCCGGGCCGACTTCTTTTTTCCAGATGGGGACAATTTCTTTCAGGCGGTCAATGCCGTAGCGCGCCGCCTCGAAGACGCCCGTATTACGATGGGCGGCTGTGCAGGCGATCAACACCGTCGGCGTTTGCGGATAGAGTTTGCCCACGCGTTGGACAATGGCGATCCCCTCCACGCTCGGCCATTGGGCGCGGATCTCTTCGGCCACTTGCTTCATCTTCGCTTCCGCCATCGGCACATAGGCTTCATATTCGAGATACACCGTCTGGTGCGGGTTCTCACGCGAGGTCACGCCGCGCACCATGCCTGTGAAGATCGCCGCCGCGCCTGTGCTCGGCAGGGTGATCTTTGCCAGTAAATCGTTAAGCTTGATTTCTTCTTCTGTAACGGAGAAGATGGTGGGGAAATCTGAGGACGGCATAAGGCAAGGGATTCGTTATTCGATATTCGCAATTCGTGTAATGCGGTCGCGGCTGCCGCCTGAGACAGGCGGGAACAGGGCTACTTCCGCGTTCTGCGGCAGGGCTGCCTCATCAGATGCATATTCTTTATTAACTGAGATCAAGACAGCCTTCATGGATTCCTTCAGGTTTGGATAGTCGCCTGCCAGTTTATCTTTTAATGCCCGCACGGTCATATCCTCCGGAACATCCAGCTCAACGGACTTCTGCCCGGCGCGGTCACGCAGCGTGGCAAAGAACAATACCTTTATATGATTCATTGATCTCCGATATTACTCACTGATGTTACGCACCGTCCCGAAGGTTTGAGCAAACCCCCGGCTTGAATTACAGAAACCTTCGGGACGTTTTGCGTAAGGTGTGTTACTCATTGACTACATCGCCTGAACGGCCGCCATGTTTTTCCACCAGGCGAATGTTCTGAATGCGCATCGTTTTCTCGGCGGCTTTTGCCATATCGTAAACGGTCAACGCCGCCACTGAGACCGCCGTCAACGCTTCCATCTCGACGCCGGTCTTGCCGGTGACTTTGGCNNTGATGCCCGCAATTTGGGCAACGGTCAGCACATCGCCCTTCTTGATCTGCCCGGCGCGAATCAAATCGAGCGTCTCCTTCTTCATGAGAACTTCGCCCTTTGCAATCGCGACCCGGTTCGTATCCGGCTTGGCGCTGACATCCACCATTTGAACACGGCCACTTTCATCGAGATGAGTAAGTTTACCTGGCATACGCAAATTATAACCGAGACAGTATCTAAAGCCGAAATCAAATCTCCTCCTGTCGTTGCAAGATCGCGAAGCACGCCGAAGGCGATGCTCTTCTCGAAGCTGTCTTTCTGCGAGGCGTTCTTCCCGAAGCAATCCCCTCTTCGCATGTCGTTGCGAGGCGTTCTTTGCCGAAGCAATCCCCGCAGAATCGTTGTTCATCCTCGTTCATCTCTGGTGAATCGAAACTCCCTCATCATCCTCCGCGTTCCCATTCCCATTCCGATTCCCGAATAACGAATCCCGAATATCGAGTATCGAGTATCGACTTCCTTCCCGGATGATATAATCCGCTCACCATGGATAACTTGTTAGGGCGACAGACAAACTATACCGTTCATACGCCCGTATATGAAGGCCCGCTCGATCTTTTGCTGGATCTGATCCAGCGCTCCGAACTGGATATTACAACCGTTTCGCTGGCAATGGTCACCGATCAATACCTGGTCTATATTCACGGGCTGGAGCAGGCGCGCGCCGATGAGATTTCCGCATTCCTGGTCATTGCCGCGAAGCTGCTGCAGATCAAATCGGAAGCCTTGCTGCCGCGTCCGCCCGTGCACGAACCCGGCGAGGAAAACGTCGGCGAGGATCTGGTCCGGCAGTTAAGGCTCTATAAACGGTACAAGGAAATCGGCGGCTGGTTAATGGAAAGACAGGAAAAGGGACTGCGAACTTACCTGCGCGTCGCCCCGCCGCCCAAAGTGGAACCCAAACTCGATTTATCGGAACTCACGCTGAGCGCCCTGGTGGCAGCGGCTGTGTCGGCTTTCTCCAAAGGCACGGATAAGGAGCCGCTTTCCTCCGTGATCGCCGCGCCGAAGATCACCATCCGCGAAAAAATAGACCTGATCGCCAAAACGTTGAAGCAAATCCAGCACACCTCGTTCCGAGGCTTGCTGGGGGATAACCCCTCACGTCTCGAAATCGTAGTCACCTTCCTGGCCCTGCTTGAACTGGTCAAGCGGTACCGCGTGGAAGCGCGGCAGGAGGGCTTATTCAGCAGCATCGAGATTGATCGTCTCGAAGGCTGGCCGGACGATGAAGAGATTGAGTTGGAATTCGAATAAAGCGCTTTCGATTAAAATCCCATAAAGGAACAGGCGAGATGCCTTAATTCAGGGCGGCAATAAGATCATTGTGGCTCAACCGTTTTTAACGGGCAAGTATCAGGCTTTAAGGATTGGCAGATATTTTTCTTTATCTGTGGAATCTGTGGATGAATCACCACGGGATTCACGCATCTTTATCACCCAAAAGTTTCAGAAGTTCTGCCTTTCTCGTTTCCAGGGAAAGCGCCTGAGACTTAAGTTCTTTCAAGGTTTTATTGATCCCCGACAGCTCCTTCTTCCATTTCTTTTTGTTCAGGTAATCCTTCCCGTACTTTTCGCTGACCAGCGCTTCCACTTCGCTGCGAAGCAATCTCAGGAATGGGGATCCATAAATGTTGTTTTCGCGATATTGCAATTTGCCCGCCCGGATGCCCGCCACAACCTCATTGAAGGTCAAGCCAAATTCCTTTTCAGCGGTTTTATCGCTCAGGGTCGCGCCTTTGGTTGTCCATGCGGAGTTGTCGGTTTCAAAGGTCATAAATCAGCCTCCATATATTGCGGAGGGCTTTGCCCAACCCGGTCGGTAATTTTAGGATATTCGCCTTTTGGCGTTTCTTTCTCGATTGCGCTCACAGTGATCTGATGCCACCAATCGTCTCCAAAGTCAAACCAATATCCAAAGGATTCATCTTTTTTCAACTTCAAGGCGTCCATCACAGTTTCAGTGACATCGCCTGACATCTCCGTGACTTCATCTGACGCAGATGAGCCGTATCGCCTGGCTTTGGGATCGTTGGGGCCGTTCCCGCCGACCTGAAATTCATATAAATGCTCTTCGAATCGGTCGAAGGCCTTGAAGATAATTTCATGAAGTTCCTCAAGGGTTTGGTCTCCCCGAATTTCCAGGGTTCTGGACACGACAGGGTTTTTCTTTACGAATTTCCTGTCCATAGGTCCACTTAGGATGAAAACTTCCAGCGTGTAAATATTCATAGGCTGCCCATTCACTTCATTCTTATTTACCAATACTCAGCAGGTCACGCAAGGGTCAAACAAGGTGGATGCTCGAGTATGTCAGTGATGTTCCACAGATATTCTATCGCATGACCGGGCA
>PMLN01000052.1 GCA_003158885.1 Anaerolineae bacterium | reverse complement strand
AATCCGCCGCCTTCGCGCGGGCCGTTACAGAGGGTCAGCATTAAGTTACTCTGTTCCCATTTTTTATCATCCGCTTCGATTTGCATTTTGACCGGGTCATTGTTCATGAAAATCGTTTGCATGACGGCGGTGAGATACATGCTGAATCCACGCAGCAGCCTCAGTTTATGAGCGCGGATGGTTACTATCGTGTCGAAACCGATGCCCAGCGTGTTATCGAAATATTCCTGGCGGCCATTTTCGGTGGTCATGAGGCCCAGATCAATGGTGGAAGGCTCGCCTTTGAGCGCATGATCAAGGGCATGATCGGACCGCATTGGGATGCCGATGGCGTGCGCAAAATCATTGCCGGAGCCAACCGGCACAATGCCGAGAATGGGGCGTTGGTTTTCAGACAATTGCATGATCCCGTTGACAACTTCATGAACCGTGCCGTCCCCGCCCATTGCAATGATCATGTCATAGCCTTGTTCGCCCGCCTGCCTGGCGAGTTCCGTGGCGTGTGTCGGATAAACGGTTCCGCTCCAGTCGGCATTGCCGTATTCGTTCAGGATGGGGCGCAGGTCATTCGCCACTTTCCAGGCGTTGCCCATGTCGGCCATGGGATTCAAAATGACTTTGACTTTACGATTCATATGTTGATTTTCTCCAGATTGATTTTGATAACATAACCCTGATCCATGATGATAGGTGCGTCAATTTTCCGGTGAGGGTTGCTGCGAGAATTGATCCGTAAATTCGCCGGCCAGCGTATAAGAGCCGCGGCGGTTTTTCTTGGTCCGGTATAAGGCCTGATCCGAAACATGGAGCAGGTCGGCAGGCGTCCGTGCGTGTTCGGGATAAAAGGCGATTCCCGCCGAGAGCCCAAGGCCGATTTTATTTCCATTGGGCGCATCGTAGGAAAAGCTCTTGACCTTCTTCAGTAATTTATCCATGACCAGACGCACGGCAGGCGGATCGGTTTTACTCAGGATCAGGGTGAACTCATCGCCTCCNNATCCATCATGATGACCGCGAAAGTATACCCGTTGCGCCTTGCGCTGTAGACTTCCTGTTCAAGATGTTCATCCAACGCGCGCCGGTTGGGAAGCCCTGTCACTGTATCCGTGTATGCCTGCGTGCTGACCGTTTGGTGCAGGCTGGCATTGAAGATGGCGACAGCCGCCTGGTCGGCTAGCAGGCCCAATAATCTCAATTCGGAAGGCGCGAATCCGTCTGGAACGGATTTGGATAAATTCATCACGCCCACTACATTGTCGTTGAATTTTAGTGGGATGCCGATGATGGATCCTTCTGATTCGTCTTCTTCCGACACGTCTTTATAGATCTGATGATTTTTTAAGTCCTCGATCACGATCTGTTCGCCGCTGCACGCGACCGTATAGGTCAGCCCGTCTTTGTTCGAAAGGGGCACGGAATGATTACGGGTACCGTCATCATCGAGCGCCGCGCCGAATTCCAAAAATCCATCGCTGTTATAGATGAAGATGCGCGTGGTCCGCGCTTTTTTGACAAGGCGCATGGCTTCGGTCACCACCGCGTCCAGCACGGTGGGCAGGTTCAAACTCGAGGTCAGGTTGAGGCTGAGCTTTCTGAGCGTGTCCAGCTCGTCAGTTTGTTGTTGGAGGATCATCAAGAGCGAACGGTTGCTGATCAAATCACCGGTCAGTTTTCGGAAAAGGCTTTTCGAATGCCCGTAATACTTTTCCGCCCCTTCCACTAGGAGGCGCAATAACTTTAGGAGGCTCTCGCGTTCCTCCAACGTCAAATCGTTCGCATCAGCCAGTGACTTTTGCGCCTCTTTTAATATTTCCAGACGGGTATCTATTTTTGACATCGTTTAAATGCCCACTCTTTTTGGGCATATACAGAGTAAAATAATGTTTGGCTTGCACGGATAATTATAAGGTAAATATCTAAAAGAAATAAGCTTGTAATCGGAGGACCTGTGCCTGTAAAACAACCGGATTTTCCTTCTTCCACACCTCTCAAACCGCGGCTCCGCGCTTTGATCGTCGGCGCTTCCAGCGGAATGGGGGCAGCCTTGGCGAAAAAACTGGCTTGCAATGGTTATGATTTGGCTTTGGTTGCGCGTAGGGAAGAATTGCTATCCTCCCTATGCAATGAAATCAATCAAAATGCTGATCAGGGGCGCGCTCGCTACTACGTTCATAACGTAAATGACCATTTAAGTGTGCCTGCTCTGCTTCGCCGCATAGTCTCGGACTTGGGCGGATTGGACCTGGTAATTTATGCGGCGGGCGTTAACTTTGCGCCGTTAATGGACGAGTATAACACGGAGAACGACCGCCAGATGATCGAGATTAATTTGATCGGCGCGTTCGCCTGGTTGAATTCGATAGCCGCAATATTTCAGTCTGCAAATGCAGGGCAGATCGTGGGAATCTCGTCGGTGGCAGGCGAGCGCGGACGCGTCGGCAACCCGGGCTATAATGCCTCCAAGGCCGGGTTGACGAGTTATCTCGAATCATTACGCAACCGCCTCACACGTCATGGCGTGAACGTTTTGACCGTCAAGGCGGGTTTTGTCCAGACCGATATGCTCAAAGCCGCGCAAAAAGTGATGTTTCCAATTACAGCGGAAAGAGCCGCGGATGATATTTGGAAAGCCATACAGGCCCGCAGGCAGGAGATCTATACTCCCTGGTTCTGGCGCTGGATCATGTT
>PMLN01000293.1 GCA_003158885.1 Anaerolineae bacterium | reverse complement strand
CGGGCGCGGCGGTCTTCATCGGGCAAATTGGCTAAACGAGAGAGCGCGTTGGCTAAAGCCACTTGTACATTTACTTGAAATTCAATATCACGTTCCTGACTTTTTTGCACAAGCTGTTTAGCCCAATTATAGTTTTCCATAACCAGATAGAAAGCAGCCTGCAAGTTTGCAGTGTTGCCAGCTAAACTCAGTGCCAAGTCGAGATCGTTTTCAATGGACCATGCAAAGGCGTGCCTAATCTGTGGATAATCACTCAACATCTGATAGTATATTTGCTGGTCATCTGCTTGGCCCATCAGATCGTTATAGATCTTGGCGTGTAATGTATGAGCCGCTTCCTTTTCACCTTCCCGGTTCAATAAAGCAAGCGCATAAGCGCGCAATAAAGTATGCTGCTGCCAGCTTGTGCCGGGGTTGGGTTGTTCATAACGGTTAAGTAAACCGAGTTCGACGAAAATGCTGAGTTGATCTTCGGCCTGTTCAAGTGCACATTTCCAGATGCCGGAAATCGCTTCGATCCGAAAATGGCTGTCAGGCGCAAATGTACCCAATAACCGGAAGCGGAACTTAGCTTCATCGTTCATCTCTTTGTAGGAGCTATAGAGGGCGCTCTCGACATGATTCTCGGCTTGTTCATCACCGGGCAGGTGCAGTTCACCAAACCCTGTGCCTTCCAAGACTTGATGCTCCATTTCTGAAATAGCGTTTTCCCAGCGGTTACGCGTCAAGCGCGCTAAACTGCCTGCGGCAATATCCAATGCCTGGGCGTGGAAGCCCAGAGATTTTGCGAGATGCTTTAAAAATGGATCATCGGAAACTTTGAAGGAAGGCAGTCGGGAATGGAGCAAAGCCAGGGCATCCTCGGACGAGAGAATATCTAATGGAAAAATCTGTCCATGTAAATCTCGAGCTATTTTTTGACTGCGAGTGGTGATCAGCAGGCAGGCTTCGGTTGGAAGTGCGTCCAGCAAAGGTTGAATGGCTTTCTCGTGCCAAAGATCATCCAGAACAACCAATATGGTTCCGTGACCGGCCAGCAAGGCACGCACTTCATCCGGAGTTGGTTGAGTAGTTTGGTCCGGCTCTTTCCCTTCAAAGGCAAAGGTTGTCCAGTGTTTCAGGATCAGGTTGCAGAGAATCGGCTCTCGAAAATCTACTCCAAGTCGTTCAAAAAGTACTCCGCCAGGGAACTCAGAGTCAAGCCCAATGGCAAGATGCTCCGCCAGTACGGTTTTTCCAACGCCAGGCGCTCCCTGCACCGTGGCGGTGATGGCCGTTCTGGAGCCTGGCTTAAGGAGTAAATCCTTGACCTTTCCAAATTCATCTTCGCGGCCGATCATGGGCTTGCTCGGGCGAGGCGGCGTGGGTCGGAGCCATTGCTGTTGTGAAGGTATTAATTCATTTAGGCGTTTCTCAATCCGTTCTTGCCCCGCGCCGATTCCATTTAGTTGATTCCGAATTTCTAACACAACTTGAGCAAGAATGGGAAGGGTGAATTCCTTGACGGAAACTAACGCTCGTTGAAGACTCTCAGTGTACAGCTGTGCCCCCATATTGATTTGCTCTAATCTGAGCCTGGGAATATCCCGTTTCAATGCTTCTTGAATCGCAGTCTCTACTTCTTCAGAATCCATTGCTTTGGGGATGTCGCTCAGCGCGATTTGGACAGACTCTAAATTGCCAAAGGAGAGAGTAAAAGCGCCGCGCAAGTCTGTATCCGTGCAATGTTGTTGGAAATAGGCGTCAGCGCGTTGGGCTGCGTTCAATAATTCTCGCTGTCCAGCCTGCGTGGTTAATGCAGCATCCAGTTTGGCTTGAAGTTCTTCCCCGCCAATATCAATTAGCGTATCGGCAGCAACACCTATAGTTTCTTCCCCCAACCAGAGTTCGGCTTGGTGTTTAAGTAGGGCAAATGACAACCGAAGGAGATTCTTTCCGAGGTCTGACATCCCGCGCTCCCATTGCTGAGTTCAAGTACTATATCATAAAGTAATAAAAGAGACAACAAAAAGCACTTGCTGAGGCATGGTTTTCTCAAGAACCAATTTTCAGGCCAAGAATCTGGCGGAGGCCATGAAACTCCCGGATTTCCTTCATGATTTGCGCCAGCGCATCACGAAATTTGAGATGCGTCAAGCTTTCTTGAGAAAACCATACTTGCTGAGGAAGCGAAACCACGAGGCGCACTTTTACACGAATAAGAATACCGAAACGATTCGGTATTCTTCGCTCCAGGAAAAGCTCAAACTCTCAACCTGCTGATTTGAAGTAAAGGAGCAATCCTTATCATTCCTTTCGGACTCGATTGTAATGCAGGCACAACGCGCCGCTCTCTGTGGCAGTGCTTAGGCTTAAAGTCCAGGATGAGGCTGGCAGACCGTCTTCAAACAGACGGGCGCCGCCACCGGCCACTTCGGGGCATAAGGTAATGCTGAGACGATCCAGCGCATCCGACCGCAGCAGACTCCGGATAATGCTGCTGCTGGCCAGCACGAGGATGTCGCCGCCCGGCTGCTTCTGCAACTCTGCGACGACTGTGGCAGGATTGGCGTCAACAATACGGGAGTTTTCCCATGTGGCTTCCCTGAGCGTTGATGAGAAAACAATCTTTTCCACGGAATTGAGCCATTTGGAAAAGGCGCGGTCACGCGCGTCCGCCGATTCATCCTCGGCGACCTTGGGCCAGTAACTTCCAAAACCCATATAGTTATTCTTTCCCAGGAGCACGGTAGTCGCCGGCTTGGTGACGCTGATCAAATGATCGCGTGCCGCGTTGGTGATGGCATGGGGAACGATCCAACTCATGTCATACTCGCCTCCCGGGCCCGTCACTCTGCCGTCGAGAGATAAGGAAATGTTTCCAATCACGGTGCGAGGCTTGCCTGGTATGGTCATTGTGTAATTCTCCTTATGAGCTTTTCGCGAATTCTGGGCGCCGTCCAATCAGTGTTTAGGAGGCGGGTTTTTGTATAACTATTCTTGTTGACACAATTTGCCTGACAAATAATCCTTGCTAAAGCCGCCATCCTCGGCGGCGGGGAGCGGGCGGACGCTCGTTCGGTGCGGGCTTATGCTTCGGCTTTGCGGTCGCAGGCTCCCGCCAAAAGCCCCACCACCCAACAATACGCATGACCTGTGAGACCTGTCCGACTTGTAAGACTTTCCGATGGATTCAAGGACGCCGCGCCGCGCCCTTGAATCCATCAATTAAACGCTGTTATCCTACCGGACCGTCGGTGGGTGCGGAAGCCTGCGCAGGCGCGGTCGCCGCAGTCTGGGCCTGATTGTTTTGGTTCGCCGCTGAGCCGGATAAGGTTTGTGTGGCTGCGCCTCCCGAATCACGCATATTGACCAGCCGGTTCAGGAGCTTGAACCAGAACGGCGAGCCTTGTGCCGCGGCCAACCCGGTGATCAGGATGCCAAAAAACTTGGTAATCCAGCCTCCCAAATCGTTCATGGCGGGCAGATTGACGATGATGTTGCATTGGTTGTTCATCATGAAATAGGGATGCACGTTTTGCCCAGGTGTCCAGCCGCATTGGGTGACTGTGGCGTCGGTGACTGGCGCAGTTGACCAACCGATCGGGATCGCCAGGCTGTCGGCATAATCCTGCGGGTTTAACTTTGCCAACTGGGATAAGGTGTTTGTTGGAATGCCGTTGGCCGCCGTTGTGCCGGCCTGTGCCACCAGCGCCTGTCGGATGGTCGGCGCTTTCCAAAGTTGGGATGAAATCTGGATCGAATCAACGTTGAATATCAGTGCCAGGATCAGGCCGATCGCGAACGATATGATCATCGCCCTGCGTGTATACCAGCCCTTGACGCGCTCTTGTACTGAGTTGTACCAGTTTTCCAGATTGGTTCGCGCCTGTACGACGGATTTTGCGGTGTTGATGGCTTCATTCGTCAGGTGCGGAAAATGGAGCTCAACGATCTGGTCAAAACCCGGATAATTCTGCTTGATATTGGCAATGCCATCGTTGACCCTTTGAGTGAAATCCTCGGCGCTGCTTGCCATCACTTGCTGGTCGGGAGTATTTCCCTCTTTAATGATGAGGTCCATCATCACTGATGCGAAATCT
>PMLN01000130.1 GCA_003158885.1 Anaerolineae bacterium | reverse complement strand
GGAATTTAGATGCGATTGCCCTGACTCCCCTTTCCCCTTTTTAGACACCCCCCTGTTTCTTTAAGGTTGTTGGAATGTGAGATGAAACCCACCGGTATACGTTTGTCCGCTTGAATCGGTGCAGGTGGGCGCGCTCAAATTGGGGACCGGTGTGCCCGATTCCGCGATGCGCACGGTATAGGCCACATTGGCCTGCATGATATAGTCCGCATAACCGGCTTGCAGTTCGGACTTTAATCCGGTAAAGAATTGCTCCTCGCCCCCAATCCAGGTGATGATGATTTCCACACCGGGCATTTGATGATTCCGGCTGTCGATCACAGAGATTTGCATCAATCCATCGGTCAGGTTTGGTTTGCAGACTATATCGTTGCTCAATAATATAAATGGCGCGCCTATGGTCGCCGTGGGCGTATGAGTGGGGCGGGGCGTGGCAGTTCCCAGGGGAAGGATCGTATTGGTGATTTGAGCGGTGGGCGATTCAACCGGTCCGACTTGCGGCGTATCGGTTTCCACAGGGAACGTTGCCCTCGTGGCTGTCGGTGGCTCGAAGCTGAGGGTTGATTCGGCAACTGCCGTGGGTGGTAATTGTGCGGCGCCGGATTGTAGATCGGTCGCCAGCCTGGCTGCTTGTTGGATCACATCCAAAGGTTGGCCCGCGGCCAACATGCGCTGGGCTTGCGCGCTCAATGCCTGCACGGGGTCGCTATCGCCGAGCAATTCAAGCCGTGCTTTTGCACGCGTCAGATCGTGCGTGGACGCGTAGGACGCGGCAATGAGGATCCGGTATTGATCCTTGAAATCTGTGCGCAGCGTATTGGGAACGGTATTGATGTAACGCACCGGCGCGACCATCCATGCATAGAATAGACCCAGCGCGATTCCAATTGCCAGCACGGGAATGACTTCCCATGGAAAACGCTTCATGGCGTGCTTTCTCCCTGCACGTTAGCTTTCGGCGCGGCTGTTGGTGGGGTGGCATCCATCGGCGAAGGGGCGGGTTGGTAGGCCTGCAGGGCGCGCGTGAGTTCCTGAAGCATGGAAATGTCCTCGGAAGAGTAGCCGATGGCTTTTCCGGTTTGGAGCGCCTGAGCGGCAAGTTCCGCCGGTGAGCTGCTTCCAAGGACGGCCAGCCTGCGGATGGCGGCATCTGCGTTTTGGTCCGCATGAAAGGCTTCTGCGATCATCAGAACATAATCGGCGCGATAGTCGGCGCGCATGGACGCCGGCGTGGTATCCACGAATTGAACCGGATTGATTTCCCATCCATAGAATAGGCCGATGCCAATTCCAGCACTGATTGCGATCACGGAGTAAAGCCAGCGGGACATGGGATTATTTTGCCATAGGAATCAAAAACCTGAAAGGTCTGTTCGAGGCGCGAATATGGCCTTCTCATATTCTATGGTAAACCTATGCTTTGTCATTTTTTAACGCGAAGCACGCAAAGTACGCCAAGAAAAAAGGAATCTTTGCGGTCTTGGCGAACTTCGCGGTTCATTCTTTAAAAGCCATGGAGGCGCGCAGAAAAAAGGAATTCGCATGAAAATATCCGGGCAGGGGATCGGCGGCACCCAAAGACACTTCCTTACCGTTGCTATCTTTCGATCCTGGCGGGGTTCGCAAGGCTTTGCCGCGCCGGGCATGCCCGGACGCGCCGAAGGATACCCGATGTAGCACGGCCTGTCAAACCGGGTTTTGAACCGCAAAGCTTTGCCTGCCAAAGAAGCCCCATAAAGTTTTCTCAAGGTTGGAAATGAATCCGCGAATTTTCGCAAATTACCGCGCATTGATTTTGGATTGGCGAAAATTCGCGTGAATTCGTGGATAAAACCGCCTTTGGTTTGGACTTTGAGCAAGCCATAAGAAGCCCCCATGATTGCTTGAACACTGCCGGTTTTCTCGTGATATAATCCCCCGTAAGCAGGAAAACATCGCATTCTTCGGATGGAGGACGAGCGCATGGAAATCAATACCAAGGAATTCAAGCATTGTGACATGGTCGTGGTCAAAGGGCGCGTGGATAGTTCAACTGCACCTCAATTCAGCAAGGCCCTGGATGCCATTGTCGAAAAAAATATCTACAAGATCGCTGTGGATATGAGCGGTTTGGAATACATGTCCAGCGCCGGATTCCGCGCCTTGTTGGCCGCCCAGCGCACCTGCAAGCATAATCACGGCGAGGTGGTGCTGGCCTCTGTACCGGAACGCATTCGTGAAGCCTTGGAATTGGCAGGCTTTACCGAACTGTTTAAGTCCTTTAACGACCCGCTCGAGGCTGTGGGTAGTTTGTAAACAGGATTTATTTGACCTCTTGCAAAAGTCCAATGGAGCAGAGCAGCGCTCCTAAAATCAGGGATCTTTTTTCCTTCGTGTACTTCGCGAAGCACGCAAAGCGTTGGTGTCCTTCGTGTTTAATCTTTTTTCTTCAGAATAGGATCCCAAATACTGCTTATGCAAGAGTTCTATTATAAAAAATCGATTGACCGGAGGCCGCTTCAAGTCCCGCATGAGGCGGCTTTTCATTGCATCATGCAGACTTTAACTTTTTCCACAACATTTGATATTCTCGACGATATCCGCACGTTTGTAGGTGAACAGGCGCGGGAAGCAGGGTTTAATCCCAAGGATGTTTATTCCATCCAGTTGGCAGCTGACGAGGCCGCCTCCAACGTGATCGAACATGCCTATGATGGCAAGCCAAATGAGAAATTTGAAGTCAGTTGTGAGTTTCGGACAGACCGCTTGATTGTTACTTTGCTGGATCATGGAAAGGCCTTTGATCCTTCCCAGGTCGAAGAGCCGGATCTGAAAGCGAATTTATTGGATCGCAAGATCGGGGGATTGGGCATTTATCTCATGCGCAAATTAATGGACGAAGTTCGATACGAATCCACTCAGACGGGCAATCTTCTGACCCTGGTCAAACGAAAAGGCTAGGCATGCCTGCTTCTACGGCCGCCCGTTTGCCTGAGATGCTGGATTGGCGCGAGGTCGCCAGCCTCGGGGAACAATTGGTCAGCACGAATTCGCTGGTTACACAGCGGGATCGAATTGTTTCGATGGCCAGCCGCCTGATACCCGGAAAGGTGGAGGTCTGGCTTCATGAAAACCTGTTCCGCCTGCCGGATTGGAATGCCGGGCGTTTGTTCCCCCTTCAACCCGCTCTGGAAGGGATGCGCGTTGCCATCCAGAAGCATAAAACCTGTTTAAGAAACATCGGCAAAAAAGCGAAAACGAGGCAGACCTTCGTTGCCATCTCGCTGGAAGATCAGGGTTTCATTCTTGGCGCGCTGCAGGTCACCCGTTCACGCGGCCCGAATTTTTCCAGGGAAGAGATCGAACTCCTTGAAGCGCTCGCCAGCATTGTTGCGGTGGGGTTGTACGCCTCGCATCGCGTCGAGGTTGAACGATTCCGCCTCGGACAATTGAATCTGGTTCGGCAGGTCAGCGCGCAGATTGCCAATGTCTTGAATGTGGATGAATTGGCGCGCCGGGTGACCGAACTCATCCAGGAAACGTTTAACTATTATTACGTTGGAATTTTTACGGTTCGTCCCGGCACCAGGAGTTTGCGATTCCGCTCCAGCGCCTCCGCGCCGCGCAAGGGAAGAAAGAAAATGGCGATCGCGTTGGATGTGGAGCTTGGCCGGGGGCTGATTGGCGAGGTGGCCGAGTCGGGCCAGCGCATCGTTGCCTCCGATGTTCGGGCGGACGACCGTTTTCTATTCATTGATCGCCTCCCTGAAACGCGTTCGGAGGCGGTCATTCCGCTCAAGATCGAAGACCGCATCCTCGGCGTTCTGGATATTCAATCCAACCTACTCAACGCATTTCACCCCAACGACTTGCTTCTTCTGGAAGCGCTGGCGGATAACATTGCGCGCGCCGTCGAAGGCGCACGTTTGTACGGCGACATCCGCCGCCGCGCCGAGCAGTTGGCGCTGATTGCCGAGATCAGCCGGAGCGTCACCTCCACGCTGGATCTGCGTCAATTGATGAGCGATACTGCCGAATTGATCCATGATAAATTCGGTTTTCCCTTCGTGCATATGTTTACCGTCCATCCGAACCGGCGATTGATCGAATATGAAGCCGGGAGCGGGAAACGCAGCCAGGCTCTTCAGGGGTATTCCATCCCGCTCGATGATGCGCGGGGCATCATCCCCTGGGTTGCGCGTGAAGGACAAACCGTCCTTGCCAATGATGCATTGAAGGATGAGCGTTATCGTCCCTCGCCGCTTCCGCCCAGGAATATTCGCTCTGAATTATGTGTGCCGTTGTTGTTCAACGAAAAAGTGATCGGTGTGCTGGATATTCAATCGGACCGGCTGAACGTATTTACCGACGATGACCGGATCATGTTTGAGGCGGTGGCAGGCACCATTGCCGCTTCGATCCGCAACGCGGATTTATATCGTTCCGAGCAATGGCGGCGGCAGGTGGCGGATAGCTTGCGTGAAGTAGCCGGCCTGCTTTCTTCCAATGTGGGTGTGGATCAAGTATTGGAATCCGTTCTGACCGAAATCGAGCGCAATCTTCCGGTGGATGTTTCGGCCATCTGGTTATTGAATGACGGTGAACTTTCCCTGGCTGCGGTTCATGGCGGCGACCCGCAGGCGATTGAGCAGGCGCGCCTGGAAAATATTGAAGGCTCGATTGCTTTGACGAGCGCCATGCTCTCTGAAGGCCCCGTCCTTCGCAAACCCACGGATCCGATCTGGCCTTCGGGTCAGGCCGCGGAGTTTGAACCCAATTATTCATCGCTGGCCGCGCCGCTGCATGTGGGCGATCAGCCGGTCGGTGTGATTTCGTTGGCACATCATGCGCCGGGACGTTATGGCCACGAGGCGCAGGCCATGGTGACTACCTTTGCGAGCTATGCAGCGGTGGCGATTGAAAATGCGCGTCTCTATGATTCGGCCCAGGAACAGGCCTATGCCTCCGCGGCTTTGTTGCAGGTGGCACAGGCGGTGGTCAGCTTGAATGATCTGGATGAAATCCTCGGCACGATTGTGCGCGTCATGCCGATTTTGGTCGGCGTCAAGCGCGTCATCTTATATTTTTGGGATGCCGCGCGCGAAGTATTTCATCCCACAACGCACACATACGGTTTTGAAGGTGAAGATGCCGGCGCTTTAACAGGACATGATCTGGCAATTGGCGATTTCCCGTTGCTCGATGCAGCCCGGGATTCCAACAGCCCCTTAGTCCATCCGGTGACGGATAATGCGCCCCAGGAGTGGATTCATTTTACCGAATCCTGGCGGCGTGAAGACGAGGAAATGGCTCGCTGCAGCGATCCGCTTCTCTATGCCGTTCCGCTTTCGGTCAAGGCGGACGTGTTCGGCATTCTTCTTTTGCAGGAGACACCCGGTGGGCGCCGCTTCCGGACGCGTCGTTTGGAAATCATTACGGGGATCGCCCAGCAAGCCGCGCTTGCCATTCAGGATGACCGCCTGCAAAAAGAGATGATGGCGCGTGAGCGTCTCGAGACCGAAGTCCAACTGGCGCGGCAAATCCAGCAGACCTTTATTCCTGAATCGCTGCCGCAGCATTCGGATTGGGAATTGGCTGCCCGCTGGAAAACCGCCCGGCAGGTGGGCGGCGATTTTTACGATGTGATGCAATTTCCGAATCAGAAGCTTGGACTTTTCATCGCAGATGTTGCAGATAAAGGCATGCCCGCCGCCCTCTTCATGGCGCTTACGCGCACCCTCGTGCGGGCGGCTGTGATCGAAACCCCTTCTCCTGCGAAAGCCTTACAACGTGTCAATGAACTCCTGTTGCCTGATACAAAGCAGGGCATGTTTGTGACGGCTGTTTATGCGGTGCTAGATCTAAACACCGGCGAACTGACCTATGCCAATGCGGGACATAATCCGCCTTTGTGGCTGAAAGTTGGCGGAGAAATCGAAAGATTGACGCGCACGGGTATTGCACTCGGCGCGACGGAGAACGGGATGATGTCACAGCGGACAATTCAACTCGATTCCGGTGAGAGCGTCTTATTCTATACCGATGGTTTGACGGAGGAGTTTTCTCCCGATGGCGATCTCTTTGGTGAAAAGCGTTTGATGGATTCGATTCGCTCTGCCTCCTCCTCTTCAGTGGAACTCATGCTGGATGCCATTGAATCCAGCCTCGATGTGTTTGTGGGTTCTGCGCCGCTTACCGACGATTTGACCATGTTGGCCGTGCGCCGCAAGTAAAGCCCCCGGCTTGGGCATCTTTTTACAATCTTTTTACATCCCTGCCACATTTTCATAATCCCATTCCTCTAAAATTGCGATCATATACTCAACACGGGCATAGATTTCTCTTTTTCTTGGCGTACTTCGCGCCCTTCGCGTTGAAAAAATGACAAAACATAGGTTCACTATGGACTTTGAGAAGAACATGGTGCCTTTGCGGGGCGGTATTGCTTGTCTTGTCTCTCGGTTGTATACTCGTTGGAACCCGGTAATTCAGTCTGAAACTTTCCGTTGGAGGTTAAATGTTTACAACCGAAGGCAAGAAAATTATTTTCACGGAGAAGGCTCCCAAGGCAATAGGGCCTTATTCGCAGGCCATACGTACCAAATCCATGGTTTTTACTGCGGGACAGGCGGGGCTTGACCCTGCGACAGGCGAATTGGTGGAGGGCGGCATCGAAGCGCAGACGCGCCAGACGTTAACCAATCTCAAGCATGTGCTGGAGGCGTCTGATTCGGCTTTGAATTATGTGGTCAAAACAACCGTCTTCTTGAAGGATATGAACGACTTCCCCAGGATGAACGCCGTCTATGCCGGGTTCTTTCCCAAGGACCCTCCGGCGCGCAGTACGGTCGCGGTGGCAGCTTTGCCTAAGGGCGCATTGGTCGAGATTGAAGTGGTTGCCCTGCTCGAATCCCTGCACGGTGATTGAGTGCCAGGCGAACTGGTCCTGCTGGTGGATGATGAACCGTCCATTTTGCAATTAGCGCGCATGTATCTTGAGCGCGACGGCTTTCGTATTCAGGAAGCCGGGGATGGAGAGGCTGCTTTGGATGACGGGCACGGACAAACGGATTTTTTAATGCTTTTTCCGTGCAATTCTGCCGAAGGATCCGTCCAATCCGTGTACAGAATNNAATCACGGCAACTCCTAGAGAGCCGGCAATCGTTCATGAAATCGTCGCCGCGCATGGTGGTAGAATTAGTGTCCGTAGTGTCTTGGGGCGGGGGACGGCTTTTATTGTTCATTTGCCGTTGAAGGGCCGAACGCCCGCATAATTTTACGTTTTGAGACCAAAAACAAGCTAAAAAAGTGAAACGCAAGTTGACTATGCCGCCTTTCGTTTCGATTATTGTCCCATGTTACAATGAACAAGCCACCATCCGCCAATTGTTGGATGCGGTTCTGGCTCAAACTTATCCTCGTTCACAAATGGAAATCATCATTGCCGACGCTGTTTCACGGGATAATACCCGCGATCTGATCGAATTATTCCGGCGCGGCCATCCTGATTTTCCGCTTCGTATCGTGGACAACGAAAGGCGCAACATTCCCGCCGCTTTGAATATGGCGATCCGCGCCGCGCGCGGCGATATCATTATCCGCCTCGACGCCCATTCCTGGCCGAATTCCGATTATGTCGAGCGCTGCGTGCAGGCCTTGGAGCAGGGAAAAGGTTCGAACGTTGGCGGTGTGTGGGAGATTCGTCCGGGTGGTCAGGGCTGGATCGCCGAATCGATTGCCAGTGCGGCGGCGCATCCGCTCGGTGCGGGCGATGCGTTGTATCGCTTGAATCCCAGGCCCGGTGCAGTGGATACGGTCCCCTTTGGGGCGTTCCGGCGTGAACTCATTGATCAAATCGGTGGTTTTGATGAATCCTTGCTCTCCAATGAAGATTATGAGTTCAACGTGCGTGTGCGTCGCTCCGGCGGCATCGTTTGGCTTGATCCGCAAATCCGTTCCACCTACTTTGCCCGCGCCTCGTTTCGCGAATTGATCCGTCAATATGGGCGCTATGGTTTTTGGAAGTGGAGAATGCTCAAACGTTATGCCAGCACTCTTCGTTGGCGGCAGGCGCTCCCTCCATTGTTCACGGGAAGTTTGATTGTATGGATCGTTTTATCATTCTGGTTTTCCTTTGCCCGCTGGCTGTTGGGCGCGGAAATTGCCCTCTATCTTCTGGTTTTGATTGCCGCCGCCATCCGGATTGCGCTTCCCAGCCGCAAGCTATTCCTCATCATTGGTTTGCCGCTCTCCATTTCGATCATGCACCTTTCATGGGGCGGCGGTTTTTTGTTTAGCCTCATCTCATCGCCGCTCATATCACAACATCATGGCTGATTCTGTACCCCATCCCAGTTTTCACTTGCGCTCCAGCGAGCACCGTATTCTGCTAATCCTCGGTGATTTGATCGCATCCATTGCATCCGATTTTGCCGCCATCTATATCTGGCGGTATTATCTCTATTACAAACTGATAACAGATAATCCGCATCTCCGGCCGGATCATGCCTGGGCCTTGGTGACGTTCAGCGTCAAAGTTCCGTTTTGGTTTTATCTTTTGCCGATTGCGTGGTTGCTGTTGATGGTCGAGCTATATGATCCTCACATTGCGGCGAATTGGCCCAGGACTTTGCGCGGCATAGGGATCGCAGCCTTTATCGGAATCGTGTTCTATTCCCTGATATTTATTACCACCGAGGATCCCAATGCGTTGCCCCGCGTGGGGTTTGGGGCGTTTCTTGTGATCGCCTCGCTGCTCGTCGTGGGTTGGCGTGCGTTATATATTCGAATTTACAAGGCGCCCGGGCTGATGCGCCGCGTTTTGGTGATCGGGGCGGGCAAGGCCGGCCTCGCGTTGGCCCAAACCTTCCATAAATTAAATCCACCGCCGTTCAACCTCATTGGCTTTATTGACGATGATCCACACAAGGCCAAACGCACTTATGAGGGTTTCCCGGTGATCGCTTCAAGCCGGCGCCTCTCGCGGGTTGTGGAGGATTATCACATTTCCGATATCGCCATTGCGATCACCGGCGAAATCAACGGCACAACGTTCCAGGCCATTCTCGACGCGCAGGAACATGGCGTTGAAGTCAGCCGGATGCCGATCCTTTATGAAGAAATG
>PMLN01000067.1 GCA_003158885.1 Anaerolineae bacterium | reverse complement strand
GCCTCCTTGGAATCTCAGCCGGTTTGGACGCGCGGCATTTATCCGGCCGGCATTGGCCTCCTGCTCTTGGTTCAGCTTGTGTTGGGGCTTTGGGGCTGGGATGGCGCCTTGACGGTCGGCGCTTGGGAGGCCGGCCTCGTCGCTTCCCTCCTTGGCTTGGGTTTGCTCTGGGCGCTTCCGCGTGTTCCCGCGTTGAATCCGGTGCCTGCTCACTGGGTCGGGCCTTCCGTCACTCCCTGGCTTGATCGTCTCTATCAGAATCTCTGGACGCTCTATCGTTGGTTGGCGCGGTTGGGTGAGGCTGTCTCTAATATTCTCGAGGGCGATAGCGGCATCATGTGGACTTTGCTGTTTCTCGTCTTGTTTATTTTGCTCATAACACAGGGGAAGCCCTAATCATGATTACCTCCATTGTTTCATGGACTGTAGTTGCAGGCTTATTGATCACCTCCGCTGGCCTTTTGCTCTATCGCGATTGGCGTTGGGGTTTGGGTTTTCTGGCCGGACAGTATTTGGGTGTGTTTTGGCTGGTATATCAGCATTGGCCGCTCGGCATGGCCGCCGCGAAATTGGTCACTGGCTGGATGGCTGCCGCCTCCATCGGCATGACCTTGCTCAATTTGCCTGACCGTCCGGAGTCGGACGAAAAATACTGGACTCAAGGCCGCATCTTTCGTATCTTTATGATCGGTATGGCCGCCTTGTTGGCCATAGCTGTCGCTCCGCGCTTGGAATCCGTTCTGCCCGGCATCGGCATCCCGGTTTCAATGGGCGGGGTTTTGTTGGTGGCTATGGGTCTCATCCAGCTTGGCATGACCAGCCAGATCTTGCGCGTCATTCTTGGACTCTTGACCGCCCTTTCCGGTTTTGAGATTTTATATGCGGCCATGGAAGGTTCCATCCTTGTCGCCGCGCTCTTGGTGGTGATTAACCTTGGCTTGGGTCTTACGGGTGCCTATTTGCTTATTTCTTCACCCGAGGAGCCGTCTGCATGAACGCTCCGCTGATCTGGATTTTTTTCCCCTTCCTGGTGGGTGCTTTTTCTCTCCTCTTTATAAGTCAGGAGCGCTGGGCGGCAATCGTGAGCAGCGTCACCGCGCTGATTTTGACGTTGGCCGCCCTCGTTGTGCCGATTGATCAAGCCCTCGGTTTCGGTTCCTTCTCCTTGAAAATCTCGTCCTCCTTTCAAATATTGGGCCGCAACTTGACTCTTGATTCATCGCATGCACCCTTGCTGACCATCTTGTATGGAGTTGCCGCCTTATGGTTTATTGGCGCTGAATCTGTAGGCGTTGCCCGGCGTCTTTCCTCCATGGGCTTGATCATGCTCAGCTTGTTGGTCGCATCCATCGCCGTACAGCCGTTTCTCTTTGCGGCTTTGCTGATTGAGATTTCCGTGCTGGTTGCCGTGCCTTTGCTTTCCCCGCCCGATCAGACTCCCTCCCGCGGTGTACTTCATTTCCTCATCTATCAGACCTTGGGAATGCCTTTCATTCTGATCGCGGGTTGGTTATCGGCGGGTGTCGAAGCCAGCCCCGGTGATTTGACTCTTACCATCCAATCCACTCTCATGCTTGGCTTGGGCTTTGCCTTTTTGCTTGCGGTCTTTCCTCTCTACAATTGGATGCCGCTTCTTATCGAGGAGGGTTCGCCTTATATCGTGGGTTTCCTTTTTTGGATTTTACCGACCGTCGCCAGCATTTTCGGCCTGAGCTTCCTCGATCGTTATGGCTGGTTGCGTGGCTCGCCGCAGGTCATGGCCGCCTTGCGTGTTGCCGGTTTGCTTATGGTCGTGACCGGTGGGCTATGGTCTGCTTTTCAACGCCACATCGGACGCATGCTGGCCTTCATGTCCGTTGCGGAGACCGGCTTCATCTTATTGGCTCTCAGCCTTAACCCTGCCACTGGCGTGCCCATCGTTTTCCTTATGCTCATCCCGCGCGGCCTGGGTCTTGCGATCTGTGCCTTGTCCCTCTCCGTTTTGAATTCGCATACGGGCTCGCTTCGTTTCTCTTCGGTTCAGGGGCTGGCTCGTGCCTATCCCTTTGTCACGGCCGGCTTGATCTTGTCTGCCTTGTCCACGGCCGGCTTTCCGCTTCTTGCCGGGTTCCCGCCGCGCCTTGCCTTATGGAACAGTTTGGGTGGGGGATCGCTGACGGATAGCTTTTGGTTTATGGTCGGCATTCTTGGGCTTGCGACTGGCGCCATCCGTGCTTTGGCCGTCATGGTCATGGCCGGTGAGAATACTTCCTGGGTCTCGCAGGAATCATGGTCCCAGCGTGCCATGTTGGGTGGGGGCATACTCGCTCTTTTCATCTTGGGATTATTCCCGCAGGCGCTGAGTCCCATTCTGGATAAATTACCTCTAATGTTCCAGCATCTGGGACATTAAGACCTCATGCTATAATCCATCCCTGCCGGAGGAATTCATGGATTTCGAGCAGATTACTAAACGTTTGGAATGGCTGGATGATCAGGAACGCAAGAACAAAGCCAGCGTTTCCGAGATTACAAAGACTCTCGCTTCTCTTGAGACAACCGTCAATGCGATTTCAAAGCAGTTCAAAACCTTGTCGAAGGATGTCGGTGATCTGGGGCCTGTGACTGCGCGCCTCGATCAATTCGATCAACTCCTGTCCAAACAGCGCACCGAATGGGGCAGGGCGCTGGAAGCCATCGAGAAGACCGCCGGACAGCGTGAGCGCGAAACGCTGAAACAGCGTCAGGCCGAAATGGCGGATGTCAACGCTTCCATTGAAGAGCTGCGCGCCTCTCTCGAGTTCGAACCGATCAAGAAACAGCTTAAGGAACAGGCGCTCGATGATAAGCGCCTCTCGCTGGCCGTCCAGGATCTTCAGCAGAAAATGGATGAGGCCGCCAAACAGATCGAGAGTGTCTCGAATCTCTCGAAGGAATCGGACGAAACCAATCGCCAGAATCTTAAGCGCCTCACCGATCTGCAGGCCGAGATGGCCGCGGTCCGCAAGCGCGCCGACGAGGCCCGCGAGAAGACCATGATCCACGGCGACAGCGTCCGCAATTTGGAAAACCGCATGACCGAATTGGCGGAGTCGGAAGCCGCCCGCAAGGAGTCCCAGGCCGCTTTTCTCGATGGACAGGCTCTTGCGCAGGTCGAACGCGATCGTGCCTGGAAGGATTGGCAGGCCAGGTATGATATCTTCAAGAAGCAGGCCGAGAACATGGAGTTGCAGGTTGCCGCCTTGGATGACTCCATCCGCGCCGCCAAACGTTCCCAGGAAGCTTATACCGAACTGAATCAAAAGCTCGAACGCCGCATTGCCGAGATCAGCGAAATTCAGCGCCTGGCCGAGGACCGCATCCGGCAGGAGTGGGTGGCTTTCAAAGCCGATGAGCAGAAACGCTGGACAAGTCATGCCCTGTCCCAGGAGGAGGTCATGCGCGACCTGCGCAAGGACTTGGATAAAATGGAGGGCCGCGTGACCCGGCTCGATGATGCTTCCCAAACCCTTCAAGACCAGCTTCATCAAACGACCTCCACTACCGAACAGCAATTGCAGGAATTAATGAATGTCAGCCATGAATGGCTCACGGCCTATGAACGCATCATGGGCCACGCCAAAGCGAAGACCAAGAAAGCCAAGTGAAATCAAATCTGGGTTTCGGTGTTCTATTTTCCATTTTCCACTCACCATTCACCATGATCCATAACCCATGAATCCATTCCCCATTCCATCCGCGCCAATCCGTCAAGTCCGTGTCATCCGCGTTCTATTTCCCCATTTCCCATGATCTATGACCCATGATCTATTCTCTGTTTCCCATTCCCGATTCTCTATTCTCTATTCTCTAATCTCTATTCTCTAATATGAAGATTATTGGCACTGCAGGTCATGTGGATCACGGCAAATCTACCCTGATTGCCGCCCTCACCGGTACGCATCCCGACCGCTTGAAAGAGGAGCAGGAGCGCGAGATGACCATTGACCTCGGCTTCGGCTGGCTCACCCTGCCGGATGGCGAAGAGATCGGCATCGTGGATGTGCCGGGGCATCGCGACTTCATCGAGAATATGCTGGCCGGCGTGGGCGGCATTGACGCGGCCCTTCTGGTCATTGCTGCCGACGAAGGCCTCATGCCGCAGACGCGCGAGCACCTCGCCATCCTTGACCTTTTGCAAATTCCTTTGGGAATGATCGTTATTACCAAAGTGGATTTGATTGACGATCCGGCTTGGCTTGACCTGGTCGAATCGGATGTGCGCGCTGCCGTAAAAGATACCGTCCTTCGCAACGCGCCCATTGTGCGCGTCTCCGCCCGTACCCGCCTCGGCCTCGACGCACTTCTTTCCACTCTTAGTGACCTCCTGAAACAAAAACCTGCCCGTCTCGATTTAGGCCGCCCGCGTCTGCCGGTTGACCGTGTCTTTACCATGAGCGGCTTTGGCACTGTGGTGACCGGCACGCTGTTGGACGGTCATCTCTCCCTTGGGGATGAGGTTCAAGTCTTGCCTTCCGGTTTGGCGGGCCGTATCCGCGGCTTGCAGACTCATAAAAAGAAGGAAGAACAGGCCCAGCCCGGTTCCCGCACCGCCGTCAATATCTCCGGCATCTCCACCGAGCAGGTTCGACGCGGCGAAGTGTTGGTTCATCCCGGCCAATATCTTCCCAGCCGTCGCCTCGATGCCCGCCTTCGTTTGTTGAAGGATATCGCCTCGCCCCTGAAACATTCCAGCGAGGTCAAGGTCTTCATCGGCGCCAGTGAGACCATCGCGGCCCTTCGCCTGCTGGATGCCGAGGAACTTTCTCCCGGTGATGAAAGCTGGATCCAGCTTGAATTGCGCGATCCGGTTGTGGCCGTGCGCGGCGACCGGTATATCTTGCGCCGTCCCTCTCCCGGTGAGACTCTGGGCGGCGGCGTCATCGTGGATGCCCAGCCCAAGGATCGTCACAAGCGCTTTGATAATGAAGTCTTGAAATCCTTGCTGGCCCTGATGCAAGGCTCGCCTGCCGATATTTTGTTCGAGGCCGCCCTTGCGCTTCAATCTGCTCCCGCCATCGAGATCATCAAACGCTCGCGGCTCGAAGATCGTACCGCCCGTCTAGCCTTGGATGAACTTCTGGCTGATGGGCGCTTGGTGACTCTGGAAGATGGCTTGATCATCGCTCAGCCCTTCTTGAATGAATTGCTTGCCAAAGTCCGCAAACTCTTGGACGATTTCCATCATCAGTTTCCCCTCCGGCGCGGCATGTCGCGCGAGGAATTGAAGAGCCGGCTCAAGGTCTCACCTCGCCTCTTTAATCCGCTTATGAAACACTTCGCTAAACTCGGCGTGCTGATCGAGTCTGATAGCCTTGTGGCTGTACCAGGTCATCAGGTTCGTTTTGATGACAACCAACAATCTCAAGCCAATGCCTTGCTGCGCAAGTTTGCCCAGAATCCCTATGCGCCGCCCACCATTAAAGAATGTAAAGCCGAAGTGGGTGATGAGATTTTCAACGCCTTGTTGGAAATGGATCAGATCATCGCGGTTTCAGCGGAGATCGCCTTCCGCAAACAGGATTATGATTTAATGGTAAAGAGCATCAGGGAAGCCATCCAGGCCAAAGGACAGATTTCCTTGGCCGAGGCGCGCGACCTCTTCGAGACCAGCCGCAAATATGTACAGGCCTTGCTCGAACATCTGGATTCCATCGGCGTGACCCAGCGCGCCGGTGATTATCGAAAGTTGTCGACGTAGGGGCAGGTTTCGCACCCGCCCGTTGAATACCAGTGAGTCCACTGTAAAAACCTCTTTAACGCAACCCCCAAAGTACGGGGGCAAGCGGACACGAAGACACACAAAGAAAATCAAAGGACGTTTTGAAAAGATTAAACTTTCATGCAGGCGATCTTGAAGAAAATCTCTTTGATTTTCAACTTTCCTTCGCGGCCTTCGCTTCTTCGCGGTGAAGAGCCCTTTTTTGCAGTAGAGTCACCAGTGAGTCCACTGCAAAAACCTTTTTAACGCAAAGGACACGAAGTAAACCTCTTTCGTTTTCCCTTTGTGTACGTCGTGTCCTTCGTGTTTGAGGTCTTTTTTCACT
>PMLN01000411.1 GCA_003158885.1 Anaerolineae bacterium | reverse complement strand
CATTCACGATTCCGTGGCGCACTTTGTCGGCGAGCCGCTGGTCATCAAACATTATCCCAACTCGTTCCGTGAAACGAATCTGCTCGAGCTATTGAAAAGCTGGGATGTTGAACGCCTCATCATCACTGGCATGATGACTCACATGTGCGTGGATGCCACNNATACGGTCATTCCCGCCGAGCATGTCCACAAAGCCTTTCTCGCCTCGCTGAAATCCTACGGCCAGGTCATGACCACCGACCAGGTCATTGCACATCTCGCCGCAGAAAACAAAAAACTGCTATAACGCAAAGGATGCGAAGTCCGCGCAGGAAAACCTTCGAGTCCTTTGTGCTTGATTCTTTCCGACATCATGATGGAGACCTATGACCACGATTGATCCCGAACGACAAAAGAAAGCCAAGGAATACGCGCTCATCTCACGCCGCCTTTGGCTGGTGGATACCACCTTTACCGCCGTCTATGCTCTGGCTTGGCTCTTCTTCGGCTGGACCACCTTATTGCGTAACTGGCTCACGGACATCTGGTCACCGTTTACGAACCCGTGGCTTCTTGTCCCTGTCTTTGTTTTTATCTACGCTGGCATTTACTTTGTCTTGAATCTGCCGCTTGGTTATTATGAAGGTTTTGTTCTACCCCATCGCTTTGACCAGTCCACACAATCCTTCAAAGACTGGGTTCTCGATCAACTCAAAGGCATTGCCATTGGCGCGCCGATTGGCTTGATCGTGCTGGAAATGTTGTATGCGTTTCTGCGTGCCTTTTCGACCACATGGTGGTTGTGGGCGGCGGGCGCCTTACTGATCTTCAACGTTTTGCTTTCCAACCTTGCGCCGGTTCTGATCATGCCCATTTTCAATAAGTATGTTCCGCTCGGCGATGAACACAAGGACTTGGCGGATCGTTTGATGAAGCTGGCAGAGCGCGCCAATACCAAGGTTAAGGGCGTGTTCAAGTTCGATATGTCGCGCCGCACCAAGTCTGCCAATGCCGCCTTGACCGGGATGGGCAATACGCGCCGCATTGTGCTGGGCGATACGCTGATCAATGAATTCACCACCGATGAGATCGAAACCGTATTGGCGCATGAGTTGGGACATCAGGTTCACAAGGATATTCCCTTCTTGATTGCCTTTGGCACCTTGACCACCCTGATCGGTTTATATCTCGCCTCATTGGCGTTGAATTTGGCAATTCATCTTTGGGGCTTTACCGGCGTTGCCGATGTCGCTGCCTTTCCGGCGCTGGAATTGGCGCTCGGAGTGTATGGTGTCGTCATGATGCCGTTGGAAAATGCCATCTCGCGCTGGCGCGAGCGCATGGCAGATGAATACTCGCTGCAATCCACGGCGAAAAGCGAGGCCTTTGCGTCCGCCATGACGCGCCTGGCGAATCAAAATTTAGGGGAAGTGGATCCGGAGAAGTGGGTGGTATTTTTGTTTTATTCGCATCCGCCCCTGGGCGAACGGATTGATATGGCGAAGAATTGGAAATGAAAACTCCTCTCTTTTAGGAGAGAAGCGGGGGCAGGTTATTTCGTCCAGGTTGAACGTCTGAAGAGTACCGGCAGGATGACGATGAGTACGATGATTAACCCCATCAACGTGATCCAATCTGTTGAGCCCGCCTGTGAAGCCGTTCCAGCAGGTGGTGTTGGAGTGGGCGTCAGAATTTGTGGCGCCGTGCTATGAAATCCTTGACTGGCAAACGCTATAAATGAAGAAGCGGTCAGGAAGGATACGATTCCAATCCCGATCAAGATAAGAAGCAGGATCTCGAAATATGTTTTTTTCATAACCATCGGATTCCGAGTATATCATATTGGCTATTTATGAAATCACACCTATCAGTTGCCCGGACCCGTTGCCTCCCCAGCACTTGACGCCGCCGCTGGTGGTCAATATACACGTGTGAAAACCACCTCCTTAAACAGCTATGGCATAGTACCCGAAGGGCAGGACCGGCATGCCAACCCCGGCCGCCTGCGCGGAAGAAAGGGATGGAATGCCCGTGAGGCTAACCGCAAAAACCAGCGTCAGGGCCAGTGAAAAGATTTTGAATAGGTGTTTCATGGAATTCTCCTCTCTGATGAATTGGATGACACTCACATATCGAATGTAAAAGCATCCATACACACGATTGAGGATGCTTCAGTGACATCCATGAATGATTCGCAGCCATCTGCCAGGGATTCGGGTATATCCGAATATGGTTTAAATAAAAAACAGCACATTCCTGAATGAAATCACTCAGGGTTGTGCTGNNTGTATCATGAAATTTCTCCTGGCCCATTTAACTCTAAAATCACCCTCAACGATAAAGTTAATTCATTCTACCCCTGCGAGATTATTCATGCAAGCGCCCCTATCTAAAAACGGAGAGGATCTGTGTAATGTGTAGCGCCTCAAAAAGTTTATCCCGCGTCCCGAAGGTTCGAGGTGAAATCTTCCTCATCTACCATCACCTTCGGGACGTTTTTTATTCTCTATACGCGTGCATCCTCGAAATCCGTATCATCCGTGTTCTATTGTCTTAACCCGACTCCCCCTCCCCGGAGATGAATTCATCCTCGCTCCCTAACTTTCAGGCCTCTCAACCCTCAGATCTTTCAGACTTTTTAGACCTCTTGGACTTTTTAGACCTCTCAGACCT
>PMLN01000323.1 GCA_003158885.1 Anaerolineae bacterium | reverse complement strand
TTGGCGCCGAACCGGGGATGGCCATGCCGCGCGAGAACGCGCTGTAGAAATGCGTGTGAGCGCAAATTCCACCCGGCATGACGATTTGCCCGCCCGCATCCAGTTTCTTTGTTTTTGGGTGCAGCTTCTCCAGCTTGGCCGAAGGCCCTATTTCACGGATCTTGTTGCCTTCGATCAACAAGGCGTGGTTCTCCAGGACGCGGTTTGGCGTTTCCCAGGTAATGAGCGTGGCGTTTGTAATTAACATGTTTATGAAAGTCCGAATTGAGTTGGATCGGGTAATTTATAACCTGAAGCGCCTATTTCCCAAAGGGTCGCATAGGCGGCTTCGCACAGTTCAGGGTTGTCGCTGTACAGGGCATGATAAATTCCCATGATTGCGCCGTCGGTAAGGTTTTTCTTTAGATACTGCAAGGCGGCAAAGCGCTCTTCTTCCTTGCCGCTCTTCAGCGCCGTGACAAGAATATCTGTGGCTGGAGTGCCCGGCGCAATGCCCATGCCTTGTGTTCCCGCGAATTCGATCAGCCAGGGAGTTTCGGAAGGCGCTTTGAGCGGACGCGGCACGCGCAGATTTTCCGCCCGGTTGCGTGCCTCGAGCACCTCGCCGGCCGAATTGCGCACCACCCATTGTTCATCTTCAACCTGCATCTTCTGTAGCAGCTCCACAGCCCATGTCTCATCCAGGCGTGCCAATCCATATACGACTGAGCGGCGTACCAGGATATCGGAGAGCGTCGCTCCATCCTTTAACATGGCATGGCCTTCGCCGGGATCATTCGCCAGCGCCTCCGCCGCCGCGCGGCGCAGCTCTTCATCCGCATTGAGCAGGGTACGCGCCACGATTTCAAGGGCCTCATTCGTCCCGATGGCGACCAGCGCCAGGCAGGCAGCCCGGCGCGCCGATGCGCTGGGCGTATGTAAAACACTTTCCAGAAGTTCAATGGATTTGATATCGCGCATCGCTCCGCAGCCCAGCGCGGCCAGCTTGACGACTTCAAACGATAGCGTTCCCATCATTTGCCTGAACAGCGTGGTCACTGCCGGGTCATCACTGGCGACAAAAGCTGCCAGAGCCTGCCCGCGCAGGGCCGATGGCAATCCCTCGGTTTGCATTAAACGAGCCAGCGCGGCCATGATTTTTCCGCGCCAGGGAGCATCGCGTGGGGCATCGCGCAGCCAGCGCGCGGCGGAGATCAGCGGACGCTGGATGGGCGAGCGCGACCATTCCAACATGCTTTTCACGAACTTGCCAATATCGGTGTTAACACTTAGATAGTGTATGGCTAAATATTTGCCCGACCAATCCGGCTGGTTCAATAACATCTCTGCCGCGTTGTAACCGGCCAGCGCCCTGCCTGCCAAAAATCCGCCGATGACCGGATGGACGAAGCGCATTTTATTATCCCGATGCGAAGTTAATAATCCGGTGGATGCGATTTTACCCAATAGACCGGCCGTGGGCGTCGGTGCGGCTACTTTGTTTTTCTTTTCCTTCTTTGTTTCTTTATCTTCGGATTCATTGACTTCCGCGCCGTCCGCAGGCGGTTGTTCTCCCTCCTGGGTTTCTTGTGGCTCCTCCGGCGGCTCGAAGGATTTGACCCATTCCCGCGCGCTGTGTGCATCAAATACGGGTTGTCCGTTTACAACCACTTGCATAGCCAGCGTCTCGAGCGCGGCTGGCGGAGTAGTATCGGGGGATAACCTGCGAATGTGTGCAGAAATAGCATCTGAAACATGAGAGCCTAGGCTGTCGCCGGCGTATCCGGCCCATATTTTGAGCGTCAGTTCGAGCGGCGAAAGTTTTTGGTTGTCTGTGCTTAACCAGGTGTTCAAGAGCATCGGGTCTACTTGTTGAGAACTTTGCGCCCATGCCTCTACCGCAACGAGGCGCGTCCACAGTTCACCCCATTTCTGAATGAATTGTTGCACGTACGTTTTATTCCACGCCGCGATGGAAAGCGGCACAAAGCCCAAACCGATTATTCCATCCAGGTATTCCGGCGCACCGGTAATCACGATGCGGGTTTTTGGATATGCCTGTAGCAATGTCGTTAGATAATTTGAAATACCCTGTTGGCCTTCAGCCGTCAGTTCATCGTAGCCATCCACCAGCAATAGGGCGCGCCCGGATTGAAAAGTATTTTCCACGAAATCCGGAATCCGTCCCCGGTCGAAGATCGGTGCATTTTCCAAAACATTTTCAAGGATCGGCTCGAGGGCTTTCTTGGGATCATTGACCGGCAGTTTCAAATCTGCAACATGCACGAGAAAAGGAATATAGTCTTTCAGGTTTCCCAATTCCTCGTTTCGATTCGCGGCCAGTGAGGCCAGGTATGCCAGCGCAACGGTTTTCCCGACACCGGGTTGTCCGATCAATACCACATTGCTTCCACCGGAAAGCGCTTGTGGGATCGTCAAGGTCGGTGCGTTATAGATGGCCGCCAGTTCCGGCCAGCCTGGAAGATAAGGCAGGGTCTGGGTTACGATATCCTCATGGGCAATGGGTCCGCCCGGTTCGATGCAGGGCAGCGGCGCCAGCACGCGCGGTTCCAGGACGATTTCTTCCAGTGCAAAAAGGGGTGCGGCCAGGTGCATGCCTTGCGCTCGTCGGAATGTGAGGCGGCGGTGATTTTCTTCCACACCGCTCACGTGTTGAGTCTGTGCCTCCTCCCTTTGTTTCGCGCGGTTCTGGTTGATCTCTGCCATTAATGGGCGGGCGCGGCCGACCAGCCACCAGAATAGGCTGGCGGTGATAAAGCCGATCGCGAAGGAAAGTCCATCGAGGGAGAACGAAAGATTCATGGGGTGCTAAACTGCGAATAAGAACCGGCCACAGGCGGGACAGCGCACCATCTCACCGGCGTGACGCGCATTTTGTTGAACAGAGGGGGTCAGGGTTGTGCCGCACGCGCCGCAGGCGTTATCCCGCACCTCCGCCACTGCCACCCCGCGCCTTTGCTGCCGCAATTCATCATAGGTTTTCAATATATCCGCGGCCACTGTGCTGACAGCCGCCTGTCTCTCAGATTGAAGGCGTTCCAGTTCATTCGCCAGCGCATCTTTTTCCTGGAATAAGTGGCGATGCTCAGTGCCCAGCCGCGCCTGGACCTGTTCCAGGTCGGCCTGTGCCTTTTTGACCTGGGCCTGCCCAGATTCGGTTTTGATCATGTCTTGAAGTTCGCGTTCTTCCAATGCCGCCAGGTGTTTCTTTAAAGAAACGATATCCGCCTGCAGATCCTGCAGTTCTTTTGGGTTGCGTACTTTGCCGCCATACAGGCTCGACTCCGCCTGCTGGATTTTTATTTGCTGGTTTTGCGCTTCATCTTCCGACTTGCGCTGGATGCCCTCCGAGGTGTGTTGCTCCTCCACTGCGGTGCTGACCTGTCCCAGTGCGGCTTTCAGTTCCGCGTTATCTTCCAGGGTTTCTTGAATCTTCGCCAGCTTTGTTTCGATCTGTGCGATCTGGCTGTCAATTTGCTGAAGGCGGAAAAGGATGAAAGACGCGCTCATATCCTGATTATATACGAAAATGACCCCACTATTGTTCCGAGAGGCGGTACAGCGGAGGGGAAAATACGGGAAGGAAGGGGATAGGGATAGGGAATGGGGAATGGGAAATAGTTCATGGGTCATGGAGACCGGAAGGCGCAGGCACACGTGAACCCTGAACCAATTGATTAAG
>PMLN01000131.1 GCA_003158885.1 Anaerolineae bacterium | reverse complement strand
GGATGCCATCCACAAGCTGGGCAATTGCTTCAGGTTGATCGCCGGTCGGTATAAATGGGGCTTGAAGTTTAAAGTCCATGGGATTCCTGTTCTGAAAGAACGTGCGTTCTATTATATCACACTGGAAAAACCGGGGATCGAATATAGCCTCGGTGAGGAGCAGTGAATTAGGAAAACTTACCACAAAGGCACCAAGGCACAAGACACCAAGATTCTATTAATTTTGCAGCTTGATGCTTGGTATTGAACAAGCTTACTTATGGGGCAGGATCAGGCGGAAATGTTCCTTGCGGTGCGTAATAATCTTCCGGATCAACACCGATGGTAATGTGACCGGAAGTCACAACCATCTCAATCAAAGTATGGTCATTACACCCGTACTGCAAACCACAAGGCGCCATTTGAGAATAGCCGCCGGCAATGCCCTGAGCGCCACTCCCAAAAGTATATGCCACAACATGGTACTTTGCGGGTGGAAAGCCGTCCAACTCGTAAGTACTCTGTCCAGGCGCCGTATCCATATAATAATAATTGGAAGTACCGACTTGAAAAGCCACGATACGCAAGGAAGGAATACCGCTGGATGGATACATCAACGTGCCGGACTCTTCTCCATTAAATTTTTCGTTGAGCGGATGCACCATTGTGTGCAATCGAATGTCAATAGGTATTCGGTCACCCCAACCGCAAATGATACGGCACATCAATCACCACACGCTCCAACCCGGATTTACGGCGTCCATAAAGCAAAGTCGTTTTCAACAGTAATGCGGACTGATTATGAAGCAGGTTCTGCCACCCACTGGTCGTGACAAATTCAGGTAACACAACCACCGCCAGTTGACCATCATTGTGTTCCGCGTCAGTCCTATCCAGATATTCCAACAAAGGCCCGATCAACGAACGATATGGGGATGGGACAACGGCCAGCGGAATGTCCGGCCACCATTCCTTCCACTCTTCGCTCACGCGGGACCCGGAGCCGGGTTCCATTTCGACAAAGACCGCGGTCACGTTTGGCGATATGGACTGTGCAAACGTCACCGCGTTGACCATGCCGCGATGTACGCCTGAAATTGGAATCACAACCCGTGCCGGGCTGACAGGCCTCAAAGACGGCGGCAATCCATGCATGGAAAGCTGGTTTCTAACCTGATCATAGTGCTGACGGACGCGATAAAATGCCAGCACGATCAACGGGATCACGATCACGGTAATCCAAGCGCCTTCCACAAATTTGCTGATCGCTACAACAAGGACGGTCGTCCCAGTTGCCAAAGCTCCCGCGCTGTTGAAAGCCGCTTTGACGATCCAGCCGCGACCTTTTTCCCTAAGCCAATGCACGACCATACCTGCTTGTGATAACGTAAAGGCCAGGAACGCTCCAATTGCAAATAATGGGATCAACGCGTGGGTGTCACCATTGAAGAACACGATGAGTATCCCGGCTGCAACGGCTAGTAAAACGATGCCGTTAGTAAAGACCAGTCTATCTCCCAGGCCTCGAAGCTGGCGAGGAAGAAAACCATCACCTGCCACGATGGCCGCTACGCGCGGAAAGTCTGCAAAACTGGTGTTGGCGGCTACCGCCAAAATAAGCAAAGTGGAAAATTGAATTACCAAATAGAAAAATCCATCTCCAAGTAACCGCCGCGCCAACGCGGAGAGAATCGTCTCGTTCGGACCCGCCACAACGCCCAGGAACTGAGTCAATCCGATGCTTCCAACAAAAAGCGTTCCCATCAATAATGCCATCACGATCAACGTCTGACCGGCATTTCGTGCTTGCGGAGGTTTAAAGGCCGGAACCCCATTACTGATCGCTTCGACGCCTGTCAAGGCAGTACAGCCGGTGGCAAAGGCATGCAGGATCAGAAAAAAAGTCAGCGGCGAAACAGCCGCAGGAACGCTGACCGCCGTGAGCGGAGTCGGACCTTCGATCCATAACCGCACCGCACCGTAAGCCAGCATCGGAAGATAGGTTGCCAGAAATAAATAGACCGGCACAGCCATCACCGTGCCGGTTTCGCGCAGGCCGCGTAAATTGATCACAGTGATAACGGCCAGCAGAATCAACGAGAGCGCCACGCGATATGGCCAAAGTCCAGGAAACGCAGATGCGACCGCTGCCACTCCGGCGGTCAGGCTGACCGCCGCATTGAGGATGTAGTCAACCAGCAAAGCCGCAGCGGCGACCAGACCAGGAAACGTGCCAAGATTTGCTCGCGCGACAATGTATGATCCGCCACCGGTTGGATATCCGTGAATGGTTTGATAATAAGAAAGTGCGACGATGATCAGCAATCCAATGATCGCCAATCCAATCGGCCAGGCAAAAGCCAACCCTGCACTGCCTGCAATGATCAAACCAAGATAAATTTCCTGGTTGGCATATGCAATGGAAGAAAGCGCATCCGGCGAGAACGCCGCCAACGCGCGGATTTTGTTCAACTGTTTGTCCCCTGCCGAGGATGTTGGAAGAGCCGGGCCAATGAGCAGGTCTTTCAAATGAGAAAGCATATGCCTCTTCTCTTCATGCCATCTTAAAGTCAATCATAACCAAAATTTACCACGAAGCACGCGAAGGCTGCAAAGGCTTTTTGATTCTCTTCGCGTTCTTTGCGAACTTTGCGATTCAAAGGTTTGTCTAAGATTACCACAAGAAAACCTTGTTTTCTCTGAAGCTGGCTTGATTATATAATACCCACGGTCACAAATTGTGCT
>PMLN01000209.1 GCA_003158885.1 Anaerolineae bacterium | reverse complement strand
CGAGACGATGGTTCTGCCGCTAAAGGAAATGGCTGACGCCGATCTCGTTCTGTTCGCGGAAGTGGACGGCAAAGCCATTGGCTGGTTCCCGGCCATCCCGAACTTCAATGAAATTCTCATTCATATCAACGGCCTGCGTTATCCGTGGAACTACCTGCCGGCCTTGTATTACCAACACAAAAAGATCGAATCGATTGCCATCAAAAGCGTGGCCGTCCCGCCCGAGTATTGGGACACGGGCGTGGCAGTCCTGCTTTTCGATGAAATGGTCAAGCGCGCAGTTGCCAAAGGCTACAAATGGGCGGATCTTTCCATGACCGGCGAAGATAATCCCGATACGTGGGATTTGGCTCATCACATGGGCGGCAAGATTTACAAGCGCTACCGATTCTATAAGAAAGAATTGAAGTGATGATTGGTACGGCCTTTTCAAAGTCAGAGAACGAACCGCGAAGCTCGCAACCCTCAAAGAACTAAGGGCAGGCGAGCGCAAAGATTTCTTGTTTCTTGGCGTACTTCGCGCTCTTCGCGTTAAAAAAAATGACAAAACTTAGATTCGCCATGGACTTTGAAAAAGCTATGTGATAAGTGATGCGGCATCCATTGCTACGTAAGAACTTAACACGCCCAGTAATCCGTGAAGCATCTGCGAGTGACGTTGACGCCGTGAAAGCGTGTGTCATTGCGGCGTTTGAGACATACACTGAACGCATTGGCAAGCCGCCCGCTCCAATGTTGCTGGACTTTCCAGCCGAGATCGAGGCGAGACATGTTTGGATAGCCGAGTCAAGCGGACAAATTGTCGGTGTGCTCGTGCAGTATGAAACAACACAGGGATTCTATATTGACACAGTCGCCGTCGATCCCCATCTTCAAGGCACGGGTGTCGGTAAAGCGCTGCTTCAGTTTGCTGAACAGGAAGCTCTCAAGCGCGGTTACGACTCAATCTACTTGTGCACAAACGTCAAGATGACCGAGAATCAAATCTTCTATCCTCGAATTGGCTACATCGAGTACGAACGCAAGTTTGATGGTGGCTATGATCGGATATTCTATCGCAAGCAGTTGGTCAAGAAGTGAGCCGATATTCGGAATTCATTATTCGAGAATCGGCGGGCGCGGTATACTTGAAATACATTAATCTTTCGCCGCATAACGTTCGATTTGGCTTATTAGACGGTGACCTCCTAAAAGCCGTTACTGATGCGGGGGCACTCTCGACTGCTCTTTTGACCTTCACTTTTCCCGCCGCATCAATCCTTAATTCGGTAGGTTGTTAGAAATATCGTCACCACATCATTGAATGGAGAATGTCCAAATGGGACGAAGAATAGAGATAACAGTCGCTGCCGTTGGAGTAATACTCACGGCAATTGCTTTAATCTTTGGTGATAATATATACTTGCAAATCAGTGGGCATTCAATTGCTCAAGATTTTCACAGCCAAACTATACCGTTAAATGTCATACAAAATCTTGCAAGTCGAAATTTACTTACAACGACTTCTGGTGCTGTTATTTGGCAATCAAAAGAGCTTATTCTTGAATATAGTGGAGAAGGTGCGATATATCAATCCACTGAGTCTGCACCAACAGATTTTGTGTTTTTTTCTAGTGTTATGTGGGATTCGCCTGATACAGAATTTACTGCATGTGGTTTTTTCTTCCGTTCTAATAATCAAAACTCTAATTACGCATCACTACTTAGGCGAAATGGGAACGCCCTTTTGTGGCGCATGGTCCCCACCGGAGTAGAACGATGGTTAGCATCAGAATTTATTCAAGGCATTAATAAAGCCAACAATGGCACAAATAAACTTATCCTGATAGTNNAGTAATAGGTTTGTTTTCTTAGTAAACGATACCGTCGTTTACTATGGTACAGACAATGTATACGCAACAGGTTACGTGGGAATAATGACTGGTGCTGGACCAAACGGGGCTAATACATGTACCTTTAGAGATTCTTGGCTTTGGGTCATTAAGTAATCACCTCCCAATAAAGAGCGTAGTGGATGCACACAGTTAGGCTGTTAACTTCCATTTGCAAATTCGGATCTAATATTTTCTTACACTTCTCTAACCTCCCCATTCTTGACAAATACATAACTCGCGTATAAAGTTAAGCCTTCTTAACTAAAAAGAAGGCTTAACCATGACCAAACCCGATCAATTCACGCAGGCTGTCCGTGCGTGGGTGGATATATCCGCCCAGCGCTCGATGCGCGGCTGGTCACACCACGCCAAGGCCAGCGGGCTTTCGATGCCACAGTTCAGCATCCTGATGCAAATGTATTACCGCGGCACATGCGGCCTCTCGGAGATCAGCGAACGCTTCGAGATCACCAGCGCGGCCGCCAGCCAGCACGTGGACAACCTGGTCCAGGCCGGGCTGATCGAGCGCACCGAAGACCCACACGACCGGCGCGCCAAGAACATCCGGCTTTCCGCCAAAGGCAAGTCCATGATCGAAAAGGGAATCGGTGAACGCTATCGCTGGATCGATCAACTGGCAGAAGGCCTGAGCGAGAAGGAACGCGAGAGAACCGCAGAGGCGCTCGTGGTCCTGACCGAAGCGGCGCGCAAGCTCGATCAAAGTTAGCGTAAATTCAAATGTCGTTGCGAGTGACACTTAAGCGTCCCGAAGCAATCTCCTGTTGAAATCACGAGACTGCTTCGGGAAGAGCACCCTCGCAGCGACATGCCATTTATTGTTTCTAACGAAAGGAACTTTATGCAAGCAACCGTGTCCCGACCCACCTACAGCCGTAATGGCGCCAAGCGCCCCGCCGCCAGCGCAATAGGACGGTCCTTTAGATATCTCTCTCATGCCAGGCGCCAAGCCGCACTGCCATATCTTTTTTTGGTCATCGCCACACTGGCGCAATTAGCCATACCGACATTGATCGCAAACATCATCAACGCGGTAACCAACGGCTACATAGCCACCCAGGTCCTGCAGGCGCTAAATCAAATCCCACAGCAATTCATGAGCGCGGCGCTTCCAAAAATCCTTAGCCAACTGAGCTTTCCCGCAACCTGGACAAAAGATCAACTCGTTGCCCAACTGAATGCGAACCTGGCCCATGCACCGCAGGCATTGATCTGGTCTGTCGCTGCCATTTTCGTCTTTGCGGCCTTCCGCGGCGTTTTCGCATTCCTGCAGGCCTTTTGGGCGGAAAAGAACTCGCAGTCCGTGGCCTATGATTTGCGCAATGATCTATACTCAAAGATTCAGAAGCTATCGTTTTCGTATCACGACCAAAACCAGACGGGACAGTTGATGATCCGCGCCACGGATGACATAGAAAAACTGCGGCTGTTTATCGGTCAGGGTTTGCTGCAACTGGTCGGCGCGCTCATCCTTTTGACAGGTACGATCATCATCCTGTTCTCCACCAATGTTCCGCTGGCCTGGACTGCGATGCCTATCCTGCCAGTGGCGCTCGTCTTGTTTTTTATTTTTGGCAGCGCCGCCCAGCCGCTGTTCAAGAAAGTGCAAATCAAACTTTCCGCGTTGAACACCATTCTGCAGGAAAACCTGGCTGGTATTAAGGTCATTCAAGCTTTTACGCGCGAGAAACAGGAACAAGCAAAATTCCGCGGCGCCGCAGATAACCTGATGAACCAGGCCATCTCGGTCTCGAAGCTGTTCACATTCCTGTTCCCAATGATCTTCCTGATCGCCAACCTCGGTCAGGCTGCCATCCTTTATGTAGGCGGCAAGCAGATCATCGCCGGAGCTTTGACACTCGGCGATTGGCAGGAATTCTCGCTGTATTTGATCTACCTGTTCTTCCCGGTCGCACAGCTTGGATTCATCATCACGCAGTTCGGTCAAGCCGCCGCTTCAGCGGATCGCATCTTCGAAATTCTGGATGCCAAATCCGACATTGTAGATAAGCCCGGCGCGCTTGAATTGCCATCCGTTAAAGGCGAGGTCAAATTCGAGAACGTGACCTTCCGCTATTTCCACGGAGGCGAGCCGGTCTTAAGCGAAGTGACCTTCGAGGCGAAACCCGGCGAACGGATCGCATTGCTGGGCGCGACCGGCTCCGGTAAAAGCACCATCATCAACCTGCTGCCGCGCTTCTATGATCCCACCGATGGCAGGATCACGATGGATGGCCATGACCTGCGCGACATCAAGATCGAATCCTTGCGCAAACAGATTGGCATCGTGTTACAGGAAACCACATTGTTCAGCGGAACCGTGCGCGAGAACATCGCCTTTGGACGCTCGGATGCCAGCGAGGAAGATATCATTGCCGCGGCAAAAGCCGCGCAAGCACATGATTTCATCATGTCCTTTCCCGATGGTTACAACACACACGTCGGTGAGCGCGGCACCACGCTCAGCGGCGGACAGAAACAGCGCGTCGCGATTGCACGTGCGTTATTGCTCGATCCGCGCATTTTGATCCTCGACGATTCAACTTCCAGCGTGGACCTCACCACCGAATCGTTAATCCAAGCCGCGCTCGACAAGCTGATGGAGAACCGCACATCGTTCGTGATCGCACAGCGCATCAGCACCGTGATGAGCGCCGATAAAATCCTCGTGTTGGATAAAGGCAAGGTGGTTGCCCAGGGCAAGCACGCTGACTTAATGGAAAATGAACCGATCTATGCGGAAATTTACAATTCACAAATATTGGCGTATGAACACGAGCACGGACATATGCCGGAGGAGATTTAACCTATGATGGGTGGTCCCGGCCGTTTCGGCAACATGCTTAATCAGGAAACCCTCAAGCCGCGCAAATTGAGCGAAACGCTCATGCGGCTGGTCGGCTACTTTGGAAGATTCGGATTCGCCGCGTTTCTTGCGATCCTATTCGTGACCATTTCAACGTGGACACAGGTCACGGTTCCTGAACTGACCGGTCAGGCTACGGACTGTTTCCTCGTACCGCTTGGCGCGAACAGCAGTTTCGGCTCCTTCTCAACATCACTCAGCTCTCAGGCCCAAGCATCAGCAGAAAGCTGCTGGATTGTGTCAGACCCTGCCAAGCTCAGCGGCACGAAATGGATCGTTGCCAGCGCTTATCGCATCGGTGGATTCATCTCACCGGCTTTGACCACTATGCAGAATACCGATCGCGTGGCGGGTTTGATCCGATTGATCCTGATCGTGATCGCGCTATTCCTCATCGGCTCACTGCTCACCGGTTTGACTTTCTTCACCATGTCGTGGTCGGGTCAGCACGTTCTGCGTGCCCTGCGTGTGGATGTGTTCGAGCGACTACACCAGCTCTCGCTCAGTTTTTATTCAGTTAACGAAGCCGGCGACTTGATGAGCCGCATCACCAACGATACCTCCGCGATTGAACAGGCGATTTCATTTGCCCTGGTCAATGTCTTTAGCGGCATCCTGCTTTTGGTTTGGGTTGCTTACAATATGTTTACCAGCAACCTGCCGTTCGCCTTGCTCTCGCTGGCCGTTTCGCCGATCATGTTCATTGCGACGATTTACTTCTCCGACCAGGCGCGCAAAGCTTACCGCAAAACCCGCAAGGAGATCGGCAACGTCAACGCCGAATTACAGGAAAGCATCGCGGCGGTGCGCGAGGTGCAGGCTTTCAACCGCGCGGATGAGAACATCGAAAACTTCAAGGGAGTCAACGCCGCCAACCGCGACGCCAATGTACGCGCGGTATCGTTCACCGCTGCGCTTTCACCGACCCTGGAAGCGCTCGGTTATGTAGCCCTTGCCATCGTCACCGGTGTGGGCGGCTGGTATATGCTCAAAGGTCAAACCTTGCTGGGCACAACGGTGACCTTCGGTTTGATCATAACCTTCCTGGCTTACGTTCAACGCTTCAATCAACCCATTCAACAAATCGCGGTTTTATGGGGCAACATACAAAACGCCATCGCGGGTGCCGAGCGCATTTTCGGCCTGCTGGATGAAGTACCCGCAGTAACAGACAAGCCCGGCGCAAAAGCCATGACCGAGATCAAGGGCAAAGTTGAGTTCAATGAAGTCTCGCATGAATACGAAGACGGCGTACCTGTATTAAAGAATGTCACCTTCACTGCCGAACCTGGACAGACCATCGCCATCGTTGGTCCAACCGGTGCGGGCAAGACCACCATTATCAATCTATTGCCGCGCTTCTACGATGTGACACACGGCTCGATCAAAATCGACGGTGTAGACGTACGCGATGTGACTGCCGAGTCCGTCCGCAAACAAATCGGCATCGTCTTGCAGGATACATTCCTATTCAGCACGACCGTGATGGAAAACGTGCGCTTCGGCAAACCGGGTGCGACGGACGATGAAGTCATGGCCGCCATCAAACTGGCACGCGCCGATACATTCATCGAACGCCTGCCAGAAAAGTATCAGACTGTTTTAGGCGAACGAGGCTCGGGTCTATCCCAGGGACAGCGGCAACTGCTCTCGATCGCGCGCGCCGCTTTGGCGGACCCCCGCATCCTGATCCTCGACGAAGCGACTTCCTCCGTGGACACGCGCACCGAACGTCTTATCCAGAAGGCCTTCGATATTCTTCTCAAAGGCCGTACGTCCATCGTGATCGCGCACCGTCTTTCCACCATCGTCAATGCCGATATGATCCTGGTGATCGATCATGGTGAAATCATCGAACGCGGCAAACACAGTGAATTGATGGCGAAACAAGGTTTCTATTACAACCTGTATATGAGCCAGTTCAAGAAACAGGAAGAAGTCAAAGAAGCCGTGTTTGCCGCAAAGTAAAAAGTAAAACGAAAAACGTAAAAGTCCTCGTCGAATCTCGACGAGGACTTTCTTTAACATTTCAACTTAGCTTTCGTCAACATTTTCTCTTTTCACACCTTTAATACGATCTTCACGCTTTGGCAATTCTTTTAGCCATCTTAACAGCGGGTTCATTGTAAGTCCTTGCACAAAAATGGAAAAAATCACCACGCCAAACGCAGCGATGACAATTTCGGCACGTCCTGGAATCTCAGGCGGCAGACCAAGCACCAGTGCAAGAGCCAGCGCACCGCGCAGTCCGCCCCAAAATAAAATATGTTGATGATTTCGTTCAATCTTTAGTTTCGATCTTTCAAACAAAAGACTCAATGGATAGATTGCGGCGGCGCGGGCTAGCGTCACAACCAGAATTGCAACGATGACAGGCCACCATGCGTTAGTATAATTTTCCTTCGCCTCACGCAAACCAATCAACAAAAAGATCAGCGAGTTGGAAATGAACGCGGCGAACTCCCAGAAGTCCACCAGCGAGGAGCGCCCCTTATCGGAATAGGAAATGGGGAGGCCAAAGTTACCGATCAAGATCCCGGCGGTCAACGTGGAAAGGACGCCGGAGGCATGAAACTGTTCCGCGAGCAGGAACGATCCGTATGCCGCCACGGTGCTAAGCGCAAGTTCAATCAGATGATCGCTGGTGTTATGCGTCAGGAGCAGAATGAATCCCGCCACCAGCACACCCACCAAGAGACCACCGATGACTGTCCATAAAGTTTCGCCAGCCACATTCCACATGCTGACAGCCTGTCCATTAATAAGCACCAGCATCACGCCAAAACCTACAGCCGCGGTTGCATCATTGAACAGGCTTTCCGCTTCGACCAGCAAACGCAGGCGTCCAGGCACGCCCGCTTTCTTGAATGTAGCGATAACGGACACCGGGTCGGTGGCCGCGATCAGAATTCCAAACAACGCCGCGCTCTGCCACGCCCATCCGGAAAGATAATGCATCCCCACCCCCGTCAACGCCGCCGAAAGGATTACGCCGAGGGTGGCAAAGACCAGAATCACAGGCAGGTTATGAATTAACTCCTTCCAGCGAATAAACAGCGTCGCTTCAAAGATCAACGGCGGAAGCAAAACAGCAAAGATCAAATCGGTCGTCAGGTTGATTGTGGATCTGAAGGATAAAAGAGCCAGTACAATGCCGGTCAGCACAAGACCGACCGTGTACGGAATCCTAAATCGCCGCGCAACCATGCCCACCAGCGCCGCGATCAAAAGCAGAATTTCAATGCTGGCAATGGTAAGTTCCATGACGCAAAGTATAAACGATGATGACCACCTGATGCAGGAGTTCCCAAAGTCGGCGCGAAGTTTGGGAAGAGTGAGTTTATAATTCGCATTATCATAGACCAAGGCAGCCTTTATGAACAACCCCGAATTCATTACTTTTCTTCGCTCCTATCCGTCCTATCCAACCACACATATTCTCGACGATTTGCGCGCCACGGAATATGCCCGTCTGGATGTCGGCGAGCACGTTTACCTCGATTATACGGGGGGAGGATTGTACGCCGAGACCCAGGTCCAGCGTCACCATAAATTATTGAGCGAGCATGTTTTCGGAAACCCGCATTCATCCAATCCGACTTCACTGGCTGCCACACAACTGCTCGAACACGCACGCGAATATGTACTTAAATTCTTCAACGCCGACCCCGATGAATATGATGTGATCTTCACAGCGAACACCAGCGGAGCCTTGAAACTGGTCGGCGAGTCGTACCCGTTCGCAAAAGGCGGGCATTACCTGTTGACGTTCGATAACCATAACTCAGTCAATGGCATACGCGAGTTCGCTCATGCCCGCGGCGCAGAGGTGACCTATATTCCGGTTGCCCTGCCAAACATGCGCGTCGACTCAGCCTCGCTCGAGGATTATTTTGCGCGCGGACAAAAGAACGCGCACAATCTATTTGCTTATCCGGCTCAGTCGAACTTTTCCGGAGTCCAGCACCCGCTCGAATGGATCGAGAAAGCGCACGCCGCAGGCTGGGATGTTCTGCTCGATGTTGCGGCGTTTGCCCCGACCAATTATCTCGACTTGGGCCAGATCAAGCCCGATTTCGTGCCGCTTTCTTTTTACAAGATGTTTGGTTATCCGACCGGTGTTGGTGCGTTGATCGTCCGCAAGCAGGTATTGGGAAAACTCCATCGTCCATGGTTCGCAGGCGGGACGATCACCGTTGTTTCCGTGCAGGGCGATAAATTTTATATGGCTGATGGTCATACCGCCTTCGAGGACGGCACACCTGACTATTTAAATATCCCCGCGGTGGAGATCGGGTTGAAGCATATCGAATCCATCGGTTATGGCGTGATTCACGAGCGCGTGATGTGTCTCACTGGGTGGTTATTGGACAACTTGACTCAAATGAAACATAGTACCGGTGAACCGTTGGCGCGCTTATATGGGCCAACCACAACCGAAGCGCGCGGCGGCACCGTGACCGCCAACTTCTACGACAAAGATGGCAATGCCATTGATCATCGTTATATTGAAAGCGAAGCGAATAAAGTCAACATCTCCCTGCGCACCGGTTGCTTCTGCAATCCCGGCGCAGGTGAAGTTGCACTTGGACTCTCGCGCGTAGAATTGGATGTGTGTTTCAACGGTCCGGGCCACCAGGAACGCGTAACCCTTGACGATTTCCGTCTTTGTTTCGACGGCAAGTCCACCGGCGCGGTGAGAATCTCCGTGGGCATGGTGACGAACTTCAACGATGTGCAGGCATTTTTGGGTTTTACAAGAGGGCTGTTAAAATAGCGAGGCTATAAGCATTAATTCCATTGAAAGTAAAAGTTATTTATAAAGACATATATGGCAGAAAAATGCCAACTAAGGAACGAGATTTATCTTGGTTTGGCAGACATCAAGATAAATAATTTAGATGCACCACACTGCTTGAACAAAGGCTTGAAAGGAGACTCACCATGAACATTCAAGATATCCTCACTATTTACGATTACAACTATTGGGCCAACAAGCGCATTCTTTCAGCGAGCGAAAAAGTAACCGGGGAACAATTCCTCGCACCTGCCAATTTCCCATTCAGCGGATTGCGCGGCACGCTGGTCCACATTATGGATGCAGAATTCGGCTGGCGAATGTTTTTCAAAGAGAATAACTGGTCCGCGCCGGATTTGAAGGAAACCGAGTTTCCAACGCTCGCCGCCATCCAAACACGCTGGAAGAAAGAAGAACAGGAATTCCGCACCTATCTTGCCACGCTCCGCGATGAAGATATGACCAGTCACAAGCATTACACCAATGAAAAAGGCGAACCGCGCAACCGCATCCTTTGGCAGTGCCTGTGGCATGTGGTCAATCACGGGACGCAGCATCGCAGTGAAGCCGCCGCACTCCTCACCGATTACGGTTCATCCCCCGGTAATTTGGATTTCACCGTTTATTTGATCGAGACTCAAAAATCATGAACCCCATAAATGGGCAAACGCGTTCAGCCATCAAACCTGGCATGACCGTCTTGATCGTTTTGAAACAGGATCAGCCNNGTCCGCTTAATGGACGGTCAGGTTGGACGCGTCAAAGAGATCATTGAATAGCTTCTTTTAGAAGGCAAAAGGGTTTTTGTTTGCGAACTCATTGTTCCACCAAAGGTTCATGATGAATGTTCTCTTTGCTTTTGCTTTTTCCCTGTTCGGATACATAAGCGGATCGCTTCCTTTTTCGATCTGGATCACGCGGCTCCTCAAAGGTGTGGATGTACGCGATTCAGGTTCAGGACATGCCACAACCACCAACACGATCCGGCAGGCAGGCTTTGGAGCGGGAGTACTGGTCCTGATCTTCGATCTCAGCAAGGGGTTCATCCCGGTCTGGCTGGCTTTCCATTATTCTCCTGCCATCTGGATCACACCCCTCACTGCGGCTTGTGTGGTCAGCGGACACTGCTGGCCGATCTTTGCTCAATTCCGAGGCGGGATGGGACTGGCTTGCGCAGGCGGCGGATTATTAGCTGTAAGTCCCCTCTCCTTCCTGATTTTGGTTGCCATGTTGATTGTGCTCGTCCTGATCACCCGTCATCCCGCCCGCGCCAGTGTTCTCGTCGGTGTAATCTCCGCACCGGCGTTATGGCTATTCGGACTGCGCGGCATCGAGTTTTGGATCGCGGTCGCGGCGGGCATTGTGATTGCCTATCGTTTTCTGATCGATTGGAATCGCCGCTATCACGAACTCTGGCTGGATCGCAACAATCCTCACTAACAACCTTTTATCAATTCAGGGTTTTATGATTTGATCAGGATCAAAAATTCAGTAAAGCATTTCATGGATGGAGAGGATGAGAAATGAATCTTTCCGAAATCAAAAAAGGATTTAATCCCGGCCTTCTTTTATCGAGCATCACGGCAGGGGTCATTGTAACCATCATTGATCTCAGCATCGAAATTTCCCTGGCCGCGCTGATCTTCTCAGGCAACTTAAGCCAATTCCTGGCGAGAGGCATTGGCTTAATGCTGTTCGGCGCCTTCGCCATCGGAATTGTCACGACGCTGACCACATCCCTGCCAGGTCTGATCGCTCTTCCGCAAGACACCCCCGCCGCCATCCTGGCGCTGATCACTGCCAGCATCGCGCTCGCCATGAAAAACGCCAAACCCGATGCGCTGTACGCAACGGTTCTGGCAGCCATTGCCATCACATCGCTGTTGACTGCAGTCTTTTTCCTGATCCTCGGCTGGTTCAAAGCGAGCGTGTTCGTTCGCTACATTCCTTACCCGGTGGTGGGCGGGTTTCTGGCAGGCACGGGCTGGCTGCTTAGTAAAGGCGCATTCGGCGTCATGGTCAATGTGCCGTTGATCTTGTCCAACGTGCCGCAGTTGTTTTCTGCGGACAACCTTATTGACTGGGTTCCGGGATTGATCTTTGCCGTTGCTCTTCTATTGATACTGCGTCGTTTTAATCACTTTCTGATCATGCCCGGTGCATTACTGCTGGCGGCGGTCTTGTTCTATGGCTGGCTTGCCATCGCACACATTTCAGTGGCAGAAGCCATGAATCATGGCTGGCTGCTCGGGCCTCTGCCTTCCAGCGCCCTGTTTCAACCCCTCACTTTTTCCACGCTGCCACAAGTGGACTGGTCTGTCATCCTGCAAAACGCCGACAAGATCCTTTCGATCATCATCCTTAGCGTGGTCTCCATGTTGTTGAACGTCAGCGCGCTGGAAGTGACCGTTAAACAGGATATCGATTTAAATCAGGAACTGATCTCAGCCGGATGGGCAAACCTGGCCGGCGGGCTCGGGGCAAGTCCGGTGGGGTATCAAACCCTCAGCCTTTCCGTGTTAAGCCAGCGCATTGGCGCAAAGAGCCGTCTTACGAATCTCGTTACCGCACTCTTATGTGGTGCGGCTCTTTTATTTGGCGCATCCCTGATCTCCTATTTTCCAAAAGCAGTGCTCGGCGGGATGTTGTTCTTTCTCGGCCTTTCGTTCATGGTCGAATGGCTGGTGGATTCGTATAAAAAGCTGCCGGTGATGGATTATCTCCTGGTATGGATCATTCTAATCATCATCGCAACCCTCGGTTTTCTACCGGGCATCATCGCAGGGATTTTCATCGCCGCGATCATCTTCGTCTTCAACTACAGCCGCGTCAACGCCATTAAAAACGTATTGAATGGCGAAATCTATCACAGCAATGTAGACCGTCCCAAAGTTCACCGCAACATCCTAAATAAGAAGGGCGCACGGATTTACATTTTGCGCCTGCAGGGATTTATTTTCTTCGGAACGATCCAAACGATCCTGGAACGGGTGCGCCGCCGTATCGGCGACAAGGATCAGCAACCATTAAAATTCATCGTTATTGATTTTCAACGCGTTAACCGTCTCGACTCCTCGGCAGTTTTTGGCATTACCCGTCTTAAGC
>PMLN01000001.1:4401-7472 GCA_003158885.1 Anaerolineae bacterium | reverse complement strand
TATCACGGCAAGTCCCAATGAACCATATCTGATTATGGGATGCGTTTGGGTTGGAAATGATATAATTTCAATGAGGATGTTTGATAACATAAAAGAGATTAGAATCCCAGCCAAATATCTAGCCAGACGCTTTCGAGAATACCATGCAAAACGCACAAAATCCAACGCAATTAAGCATTATCAAAGCTTTTGTGGACGAATGGAGAATTCGTACATCTGCACAGTCAATACTTTACTTAACTCACCTTGCGCAGTTATACTCAAAAAATCATGAGGGAAAAGCTTTAAAAACATCAAGGGACGCCGTGTCTTCTAAGATGAATGCTTTTAGATCACGTAATGATGCGATCGATTTAAGAAATTCTACTCAAGTCTTTTCTGCCGTAAACTTTGAGGGTTCTGATGTTGTTGGATCTCCGAATGAAATTAACAAAGGGTCAAAATTTGATTTGATTATTGGCGATTTGCCTTTGGGAATGCATAAAATTGACATAGAATATCAGGGAACAAAATTAAAAATTCCTCGGAGCTGGGGTGAAATTTTCCAGTCATTATGGTTCTTAGATCAAAATGGAACTGCATTGTACTTGTTAGAACCACTTGGCTTTAGCACCGGCACAGGGCAAAAATTTGAAAAAGAATTAAACAAAAATGGCTTTTACATAAGTGCAGTTTTCAATACCCCAGAAAAGATACTTCAACCTGAAACAAGCATTACGCCAGTCATTGTAGTAATAATAAAAACTCGTCCCTCAAAATTATTTATTGCGGAATTATTAAACGAAAGACAATCCAGACAAGTTGTTGATATGTATTTTTCGTTAGGAGATGGCAATGATCTAAAAACGGGTAAATACATAGATTTGGAAAGTTTTCACGGCTTTCATAGGCTAAAAATTAAGCAACAAATAGAACGTCTTGAAACTCAATACAAGAACTATACAGAATATATACTTGGGAACTTGGCTATTGAAATTAATTATGTGAGCGCAGGTGATGAATTTCAAGAAAAGGATAATGCGATTTATATCCCTAAAATCGGCAAATCTCCCGTTGTAAGCAAATTGTCAGACGCAAAACTTAAGCACCAAAATTATTTTCAAGTCGTACTTCGAGAAATCGCCTTCAATGAATACGTTTCAGCATTTTTCAGGTCAGCTCTTGGACAATTAATCCTTGATTCTTTGACTTCGCAAACTTTTATTGCTCATTTGAACAAACAAGACCTGGAACAAGCATTGGTAGCACTCCCAAAGCCTGAAGAACAAAGGCTAATTGTTAATACACAAAAAACAATGATGCGCTTGAAATCTGCTATCGACGATTTTGACACTGAATTAGCCCTAAATCCTACAAATTCAAGTTCCATCCAAAAACAATTAGACTCTATGCTAAATGCTATTGGCGGATTAACTGATGTTGATAAAGTTTATGGACTCGTTCGGGAAGGCGAATCGAAAAATACAGAATTTAAAGAAACATTGAGTCTAGATATAAAAAAGCAAACCAAAGAAAAATATATTGAAACATCTGCTCTGAAAACAGTAGTTGCTTTTCTAAACACCGAAGGCGGCATTTTATTAATCGGTATTTCAGACGAGGGTAAAATAACAGGTCTCAATGACGAAATCGAAAAGTTTTATAAAAACACCGACAAATTTTTACTTCAGTGGAAGAATTTACTAAAACAACACGTTGGAGAAGAATTCTATCCTTTTATCGAATACAAAGTAATTAAGGTGGGTGATAAATTGGTTTTATGGGTGGAGTGCAAGCAATCTCCATCGCCTTGTTATTTAGACCAAAATGATTTTTATGTAAGAACAAATCCTGCGACGGATAAATTGGAAGGACCTAAATTGGTTGAGTATGTAAAAAATCACTTCAAACAATATGTTTTTTAATGAAATATATTAACATAGCGCGCACTTGATTAATGGATTGGCTATTGTCAATACCCCATTTTTATTTATGTTTCCAGATCGTGAGATTTTTCAGAATCGAGCCGCCGATGAATTCGAGCGATAAGGACAATCATCATGGAAGAGTCAAAGAAATCAAGAAAAGAATTAAATCAGGAATATATGAAGCGTCCCAAACCGGCAGGCGTGTTTCAAGTCAAGAATACAGCCAACGGGAAAATACTGCTTGGAAGCAGTCTGAATCTCGAGGGGCCGTTAAACAGCCACCGGTTCATGCTCAAGATCGGAAGCCATCGCAACAAGGCGCTTCAACAGGACTGGAACGAGTACGGCGAGCAGAATTTTGTCTTTGAGATTTTGGAAACCGTGAATGTCAAGGATGACCCCAATTTTAATTTAAGCGATGAATTGACCTTGCTCGAAATGATCTGGCTGGAAAAATTACAGCCGTTCGGCGAAAAAGGCTACAACCTCGATTCCAATATCCGCCAAGCATAAAATGGGCAGGTTTTGAACCTGCTCATTTTTATTTATGACTGCACTGAAAAAACAATTAAACACAAAGTACACAAGGGGACACGAAGTAAACCCCTTTCGTTTTCCCTTTGCCTGCACTGCGCCGCAGGCACACGTGTGTACGTCGTGTCCCCTTGCCCTGTGTTCTCTCAGGGTCGTGTTTGAGGTCTTTTTTCATTAGAGTCATTTATGTTTCCAGATCGTGAAGTCCTTCAGAATCGAGCCGCCGATGAATTCGCGCACGATGGAATTTTCGGGAATCATCTCTGCGTCCACCGGCAGGAACCAGTCGAGAAAGGCCAGTAAGCGTTTGGCTTCGATGAATTCAGGGGTACCATGGTCCACCTGACGCAGTAACGGCTCAACGAACGGCTTGAGAGCGGAAAGTTCATAAACCAGCGCGGAATTGAACATCACATCGGCGTTTTCCTGATAAGGAAAGATATGTTTCTTCTCACCGCGGCGGACAGATTCCCAGCGCGAGATGGTCTGCGCGGCGTTATAACCGCGTTCCTGCGCGTCGCGGACGATGCGGCGAATGAGGCGCGTATCGGTGGTGGAAACGCGGTTGTGGCGGTCCAGGTTGAGCTGGGTCAAAGCCGAGACATAAATCTTGAAGGCGCGCCCGCTCAA
>PMLN01000001.1:0-4316 GCA_003158885.1 Anaerolineae bacterium | reverse complement strand
TCCGGCTGTCCATCTTCGCCAAGCGGCGTTTGATCGCGATCCAGGAAATAATTATCGAGTTCGAGCGGATAGGGCGAGATGCCCAGAACCAGCAGTTGAACGGTAAGACGGCGCGAGAACGTGGTCTTGCCCGAAGATGACGGGCCTGCGATGAGAACAATATGCGATTCTTTTTCGGCGAGCTGCTGGGCGATCTCGGCCACATTTTGTTCATGCAAGGCTTCGGAAACCAGAACAATCTCATGCGCGCGCCCGGACTGAATCGCATCGTTCAAGGCGCCAACGTTATCAATGCCGAGACGCTTGAGCCAGTCGCCATACTGGCGAAATGCGGAAAGCAATTTGGGATAATCACCCACCGACTCAAGCTGCGTGGGCGCGTGCCGGCGCGGAAAGCGAAGCGTGAAACCGCCATTGGTGGCATACAGGTCAAACCATTTAAGGTATCCGGTCGAAGGCACCATGTACCCGTGATGGTAGTCCATGTGACTGCCGAGGCGATATAGCGTGAGATAAGGTTTTTGACGATAGGCCAGCAGGCGCACCTTGTCATCGTAGCCAATCGAACGAAAATATTCAATCGCTTCCTTCAGCGGAACTTCGTTTCGCTCGAAGGACAAATCGGCCCGGATCAATTCCTGCATATGCGACTTTAACGCGGCAATCTCTTCGGTGGATAAATGCTTGCGTCCACTCACCTGGCAATAATATCCGCCAAAGGAGATCGAATGGTCAATCGTCAGTTTGGCTTTCGGAAAGAGTTCGACAAAGGCAATTTCCAGCAGGAAGTTGAGCGAGCGGCGATAGATCAGCGAGCCGTCCGAATCGGACATGGTTACGGGGCGGACCTGCGCATCCATATCAATGGGATAGGTTAATTCATGAATATCATCGTTGACAACGGCCGCCACAACCGGTGCAGGAAATTCCGCCACCTTCAGGAACTCCCCCACTTGTGCGCCGCGCGGGCCAGATAGAACGCGCCCATCAGGAAGATGAATCTCAACATCATTTCGGGGTTTTACAATTTGAAAAGACATAGCTCTCGTTTACAAGTTATAAAGTTGGAAGGTTGGAAAGTGAGAAGGTTCAAGGTCAAAACATGCCAACCCGAAAAACCTTCCAACGTCATAACAGATCAAGTAACTTCTCCGGCTGGCCTGCGAACTCCTCCAGTGGAATCTCCTTATTCGTCAACTTCATCAGCGTCCCGGTCAGGATTTTGTTGACCGGCGTTGGAACGCCAAACTTCTCACCCGCCCGGACGACCGCGCCGTGCAGATACCCGACTTCCGACTTGCCACGCCCGGAGTATAAATCAATGTGGAAGGATGGCATCTTGCCGCCGCGGCCCGCGCCGGCCGCGCGCGCCAGCAACGGCTTCGAAACCCACAATGGCAGGCGTGTTGCAAACGCCAGGGCGCGCACGGGAGTGTCAGGCAGATCCACCACAGGTATCTTTTGCGCACGCATCACGGCCAGGCATTCGCGCAGCATCCTGATCTCGAGTGCATAGAGTTTTCGATCCGCAAAGATTTGCGCGGCAGACATATTGAGAATCGCGGAAGTCGGATTCGCAATCAGGTTGGTCAGCATCTTTGACCATTTCATGGCCGCCGGGTTGGAGAAGGCCTGGGGGTTGAGATAGGCCGCTTTGGCTGAAGCCATCAACCTATCCGAAAGCGAATGGGGGGAAGCAATGCCGAGACCTCGCAACTTCTCCAAAACAATATCCCCCGCGCCGCGCCGGCCAATGGCGCTGGTCACGGTTGCCGGAATGACCTTGTCCGCGCCAAGGACATTTGCAAGCGCCGATTCATTATCCACGCCGTTCGAAAGACAAAGAATGGGCGGGATTTTTTCCGCGAAAGCCTGCATGCCTTCCAACGCCGAGGCCGTATCAAAAGATTTGAGCGCAAACAAAGCGGCATCGAAGGGGCCGTAACGCAGGGCATCTTCCAATGATGGAGCAAACACGAAAGCCGATGGAGAAAGCGCAAGAATTGGATTCGTCGTACGCCGCTTATCCACAGTCAAGTTCAAACGCAAGCCGCGCTGACGCAATTCGTCCGCAAGCGCGGGCTGCTCCACAAAGACAACCTGTTCGCCCGCCAGGGAAAGCGAACCGCCGATATACGTGCCAATCGCCCCCGCGCCAAAAGATAGAATCTTAAGGTTTGTCATGTGCGCTCCTATGAGGGGGATTCAAAGCGGATCATACGCCATTGATGGCGCGAGGGAACATAATGGAAAGTCACAAAAGCCGTGTTCTCGAATCGAAAACTAGGGCCGTTGGAATTGGCCTGTACAGGTATCCCGAGAATCGCATACATCACTTTATTCAACAAACCGCCATGCGTTACGATCAAATATTTTCCGGCCGGGCGCTTGATCAATTCATGCACGGCTTTGCCCGCCCGCAAATAAAGTTCCCAATCCCCTTCGCCGCTTTCACCGAAAGAGTCATACGGCGTGATAAAGGCAGGTCTCGGAAAATGTGCATCCACCTCCTCGCGCGTTAAACCGGACAATTCGCCATTGTCGCGTTCAACCCAGATCGGATCCACTTCCAACGGTATTTTCAAAGCATTCGCGATGATCTGCGCCGTCTCCCTGGTACGGACGAGCGGGCTGGTAACTGCCAAATCGAATTGGAGTCCATCCTTCAGCCAGCGTTCCGCCAAAGCGTGCGCCTGCCGCCGCCCCTTATCCGTTAAAGGATAATCAGATTGGCCCTGGAAGCGCTCCTCGGCATTACCAACGGATTCGCCATGACGAAGAAAAGTAAAAGAATATGAGAATTCAATCATCTCAATGAACCGGACAATATTTCAAACGATTTTCAATATTAAGAATAAAACTGCGCTCTTGGGCAGACAGCGAAGAATCATTGTTTACTCTCTGCCAAAGTCCACATAACGCTGGCGCCAGAACAGGCATCGTATCTGCGGTCGAGAGGGTTAATTGCTTCGCATCGTTCCAACGGTTCAAGCGGGCATAGGCTTCGATAAAGGGCAGATATTCGGAAGGATCATCCGGACGAAAGGAGGCGGCCAAGGCTTGATCGCCAAAACGCGCCACCTGAGTCCAGTCTCCCGTCTGGCGCGCCAAATCCGCTTTTTCATAATAGTAACACCAGTTGTGCTGCGGTTCAGGCCCAAAAAGATCAGACAAGGCAACCGGCACGGTATCCGAGGGTTGGATCAAGGATGGATTGGAAAGCGAAAGCGCAGCCTGATCCCTGCGTCCAAGCACCGGAATGCCGGCATTTGAGAGCGCCTTGTAATTTTCCCCCGAGGGAGGAGAAAGCGGCAAATCTGAATCATAAAGCGGATTCAAAATATGCAGGCAGGATGGCGGAGTGAATTGAAGGACGAGCGCAGAGTTCGTCGAACCGTGAAAACTTACCACATCTTTTGTTTTGACAAGAGGCGCGCCCGGAGCGAGCGAAACCGAATTACCGGTATTGACGCTGAAAAATATTTGGGCGTAATGCAGTGATCCGCTTTTATTTTCGGGCGCATAGATCCAGTTCAGCGGGAGAGTCAAGGCATCATCATCGGTGTAGGGAAAGATCGTATTATCGGAAAGAATGGCCGTTCCGGATTGGATGGAGGGCGCTCGCCAGAACAACTGCCAAAAGTAGGCTTTCTGCAATTTCCAATCCTCACGAAAGGCAAACCCATACTGAATTTGCAGTCCAATCGCCAGAGCGACCAATGCAGAAGAAACGGTCCTCCGCCAGGAAAGAGAAGGGATCAGTTCAAGCAAACCGGCCAGAATCAAAGCCGCGCCGAAAGCAAAAGGCTGGGTAAAGCGATCGGCCGGAAAATCCAATCGAACCTGGAGACCCACCACATAAAATGGGATGCCGGCTGTTATCAAGGCACAAGCGCCGATGATCAGGCATTGCCAGACGATATGTTTATCGGATGCAGGCGAACCGTTTTGATCTTCCGAAGTCATCAAGCGCGATGCATAAAAGATCAGCCCGGCAAATGAAACCAGCAATATGAAGAAGTAGAGAATGGTAAGACCGATCCCAAAGTCAATCGCAGAAGGGGTGCGGAAGATTTCGAGCCAGGCGCCCACGCTGGAGGTCCAGATTGCGTTCGGAGCCTGTAAAAACATGTGTTCCAATGATTGCAGAATCCCGCCATTGGCGCTTAAGTGAACCCCATAATCCTGTGAATGAAATCCGAAGATACGCCATAGGACAAAAAGAACCAGCACAACGGCGTAAGGCAGATAAGCCAATGCTGTACGCCTGATCTGATCTTTTCTTTCAGGCCTTATTTCTGAAACCACCACCCACA
>PMLN01000322.1 GCA_003158885.1 Anaerolineae bacterium | reverse complement strand
CCGCCAATCTTCGCGAATTACCACGAATGGATTTTGAATTAGCGAAAATTCGCGTGAATTCGCGGACTCATTTCCTTCTTTGAAAAAAACATGGCTTCCAATCGGCCTATTGTATACTATTCTGAACAGTTGTGCTATAATTTCGCCGCCATCATTTTTAGCTTTGGAGATGAGAACATGCGCTACTACAGGAGAAGCAGTTACCGAGGCGGTTACCAGTTCGGCTCCACCCGCTTGATCGTCAAGCTGGAGCATTTGCTTTTTGCCGGAACGGTGGTGGTTGTATTAAGCCTGATCTTCCTCTTGATCAGCAGTGTGATCCAACTGGGATACGGCGATCTTGCCTACGGATTCCTGCGCTCCATAATGAGTATCCTGGCCGGCATCCCCTGGTACGTCTTCCTGGCTACATTGATTGTGGGGGGTGTATTCTTGTGGCTGGCCGGTGGAAAAGGTGAATAAAAGCCGGTATAATCCCGCCCCATGTCACGCATAATCAACCCCGAATCCGCTGGAAAACAACGAACTCAATTAAGCAAGGCGATTGTGCTTGCGGTGCGTGAACTGGCGCGCCAAAAAGATGTCAGCGCGGAAACCCGCGATTTGGCATCGTTCATTGCCATGGCTTTGCAAGTCATCGCCGATGGCATTGAGGTCAGTGTCACAGCCTGGGAGAAGCGTGATTACTGGATCAAGGCCGATAAGTTCCGCATGGAGTGGATGTGGGCCGGACAAATTGCGGAGAAGATGCGGGCTTCCATTTTGTCGGAAGATTGGGGCAGTGTCGCGCTGCTGTCCGCCCAGACGGCGCAGAAGCTGGCGAAGATCAAGGTCAGCGAAAATCATCGCTTGGGGAAACCGTGGGTGGGTGCATTCGAGCAATTGAAAAAGGCAGGATAGGGAATTCGACTCTGTACAACCGCCAAAGCGAACTTTGAAACTTTCCAACCTTCAAACTTTCTAACTTTCCAACTTTCCAACTGTATAACTAGCCGAACGAGCAGGTCTTTAACTGCCCGATCATCTGATGTTCATTAACGGGGAATGCGCTACACTCTGATTGCATAACCATTCATGATAAGATGCAAAAGGAGAAACATGACAAGCCTTAATGATTTTTCGAACGAACTCGCGGCGGCGGTCGAACGCGGCGGCGCAGGAACACTTTTAGTGGATGCCCGCCATCGTTATCCCGCCAGCGGGATCGCATATGCCGCCGACCTGGTGTTGACGGCCGATCACGTGGTCACGCGCGAGGATAACCTGCGCATTGCCACCGCTGAGGGTAAGACATTTTCTGTGACCGTTGCCGGGCGCGATCCCAGTTCGGACCTGGCGCTCCTGCGCCTTTCCGAAAAGGCCTTGACACCCGCTAAAGTTTCACAGGCCGCGCCCAAGGTGGGACAACTTGTCCTGGCGCTGGGCAGGCCGGGGGATGAGGGCGTGCAGGCTTCGTGGGGCATCATCACGGCCATCGGCGGGCCGACCCGCACCGGACGCGGCGGGTTGCTCGATGAATATATCCAGACCGAAACCACTTCCTATCCTGGTTTTTCCGGCGGGCCATTGATCAATACCGAAGGCGAAATCTTGGGATTGAATACTTCCGGCTTGACGCGCGGCATGGCGCTGACCATCCCGGTCAAGTTCGCGTGGCGGATCGCCGACTCGCTGGCCAAGCACGGAATCGTCAAGCGCGGCTATCTGGGCGTGCGCACGCAAACGGTGGATGTCCCGGATGCCGCACGCACTGCGCTAAAGCGCGCACAGGAACATGGCTTGCTGGTCATGTGGCTTGAAGAGAAAGGCCAGGCTGAGAAAAGCGGTTTGCTGGTCGGCGATATCATCGTGGCGATCAACGGACAGGCCGTCGGCGACCCCGATGATCTCTTTGCGGCGCTCAATGGCGATGTAGTAGGTAAGAACATTGCCGTGGAAGTCTTGCGCGGCGGCAAGCCGGAAACCCTTCAAGTCACCGTGGGTGAGAGGAAGTAATTAATGACACCAACGTCCCGAAGGTTTATGTACAAATCAATCCCAGCTCATAAGAACCTTCGGGACGTTCCTTGCAAACGAGGCAGTAATTGATCCGTGTTTTGATCTTTGCTCCATCTCCCGCCTTACGCGCCGGATTGCGCGCCCTGCTGTCTGCCGATGATGAAATTAAAATCATCGCTGAAGCTAATAGATGGGATGACTCGCTTGAAGAAATCAATGAAGCCGACGTGATCATCACGCCGGCTTCGACTGTTTCTTTTACTGATGAAGAATTATCTGCGGCGATCCTCTTCCTGAGCGATGAGCCGTTGAACATCCGGGAAGTGAGACGCTCGCCCTCGGCTTGGGGCATCCTGCCGTTGGACGCCTCGGCGGATGAACTATGCGCCGCCGTCCATGCCTTATCGCAGGGACTGGTGGTCGGCGAACGCTCCCTATTATTCGCCGAGGATCAAAATGCGCTTACGGACAGCCCGTTGACCGAGCGTGAAACCGAAGTGTTGAATTTGCTCGCCGAGGGTCTGGCCAACAAGCAGATCGCCGCCGCGCTGGGTATCAGCGAACACACGGTCAAGTTCCATGTGTCGTCCATTTATGCAAAATTGAATGTCACCAACCGCACCGAAGCGATGCGGGCGGGCTTACGAGGCGGATGGATTGCCTTGTGAGATCTCGCTGAAGATTCTTTCGCGCTCGATGTTGACGAGATGAAGTTCGGTGTTGTTCAGCAGTTCGATCATCAGCTCGCGGATATGGCGGTTGAGGAAATGCTGTTCGAGGTTGGATAACGGCAGGAAGCGCGCTCCTGCCACCACGTGAATGCAATTCGCCGTGCCGCATAAACAAATGAAGGGCGAACTCATTTCCCATTCCGTGGAGGGATAGAAGAAGGTCAGCTCTTCGCCTGCGGCAATCTCACGCGCCGCGAAGACCAACATGCGGGTGGTATCCAGGAAGGTATTCGGGTTGCACGAATGATTCATGGAAGAGAGTTCCTTGACTTCCACATGGCGGTCACGCCCGATCTGGACCGTGAACTGGTTCGGCTTATCGTAAAGTGTGGCAGTCGGGATCGGACAGATGATCCCGCCTTTTTTATAAGCGTGTTTGGTGGATAAACTTCTATATTTATTTTGCGTGCGGATGACCAGTGAGGCCGGTGTATTCATAATAATGTGTGAGTCCTTTCATCAAACTTCTAATAAGACACAATGGTGATGTTGCAAGCATGTCTTTGCAGCAATGTATTCGTACTATATAACGAAGTGTGATGAATGACAAGGGTATTGAAGCAATATACACGATAATTTAAGGTAATGAAATATCATTAAGACCCTAAAGGTTTTCCCAACTGACCTTCATCTCGGCAGGCAAAACTGTCCCATGGGGTATGACAACCGATAACCAAGGAAACCTTTAGGGTCTGTACAGGTACCCCAAATTTTCTATTGAAGGAATAATTCGCGATGGATGGTGGTTTAAGTATATCGTTAGAACAATGATAATTGTTGCGCGGCCCTGCGCCCATTGATCAAAATATACGGCGCGGCGCGCGGAACCTGGATGCCCACCTTTTGCAATGACGAAGTGTCTTTGAAGGCATTAACTCTTCGAATACGCAGGATGGCTTCTGCGGTCTTCGGCCCAATGCCCGGAACACGCATCAAAGTTTGCCGGTCGGCGCGATTGATCTCTATCGGCTTATCTTTCAAATTCAATTGCGCCCAGGCAAGTTTTGGATCAGAATGCAGGGGCAGAAATCCTTCGCTTGTAAACGGCATGTCCTCCAGATCAAAACCATAATCGCGCAGCAGGAAGGAAGCCTGATATAAACGATGCTCGCGCAAGGGGTCGGTGGCGGTTTTATTTTCAAGGGGCGTATCAATAATGGGATTGAAGGCAGAAAAGTAGGCGCGCTTGAGCCGCACATTTTTATTCAACCAGGCGGTGGTGGTCAATAGCTCCAGGTCGGATTCGTCCGCGCCGCCGACCACGAATTGAGTCGTCGAAGACGGCCAGCGGCCGTTCCAGCCTTTATACGCGGGCTGGCTATTGCGTATTTCTTCCACCCAGCGCAGCGGCTGTAATAACTCATCCATGAATTGCTTATGCGGGGCGAGCCTGGCAAGCCGGTTTGTATTGGGCGCTTCGAGATTGACCGAGACCCGGTCGGCCAATTGCATGGCGCGTTCCACCTGGGCCTTTTCTGCGCCTGGCATGATCTTCAAATGGATATAGCCGCGAAAGCTAAGTTTGTGCCGTAATATATCGGCGGTATCCAGCAATTGATCCTGTGTCCGTATCCCGCCGCCCGCGATCCCCGAACTGAGAAAGGTGCCTTCGGCCACGCCGCGGCGATTCAATTCCATGAACACGCCTGCGAATTCAGCGGGCTTGAAGGTGGCGCGCCGGAAGTCGCGGCCGGTGCGGAAGGGACAATAAAAGCAATCCTGTTCACAGGCCGAAGTGAGCAGGGTCTTCAATAATTTGATGCTTTGACCGTTGGGGAGTTGGGCCGGGTGGACAAAGACTGCTTCCTGTTGTTTGGGCGTGATGCAGGCGGGAGGGGTTCCGGGTTCAGAGCCTGCCTTGTGACCCGCGCGCGTTTCTTCGGCCGGTTCGAGTTCCATCTGTTCGGATAATAATTGCAGGCGCTGGATGGAATCCATGCCTCAATTATAGAACATTTATTCTGTTTGTCAAGTTTGGAGCGGCGAATTAATTTCTCACCACAGAGATCACGGGCGCTTTGCGTGCTCCGCGAAGAGCACAGAGAAAACAAAAAAATATGTGCACCCCGCCGAGTTCCTTCGCCGAAGTGAACCTTCCAACCTTTAAACCTTCAAACCTTATAACTTTTCCTCAAGTGGAAGCGTGACGATAAAGCGGGTGCCTGAATTCACCTGGCTCTCCACGTGGATCTTTCCACCATGGGCTTGGACGATCCAGGCCACGATGGACAGCCCCAGGCCGCTGCCGGATGGGGTAGTGGAGTCNNATCATTTGAACCAGGTATTGGCGGTCACCGTTGACGGTCAACTCCGGCAGTTCGGCGGTTTCAAGCGTGACCTTTTGTCGTTCGGCCATGCTTGTCATGCGCTCGACGGCTTCCAGCGCCACATCGCTCAAATCCAGCTTTTCGAGTTGCAGGATCGCCTGTCCTGAATCCATGCGCGCCAGCGTCATGAGATCGTTGACCATGCGCATCATCCGTTCGTTCTCGGCGTTGATGGTCTGCAGGGCACGTTGATACTCGGCGGTGGAACGATGCTTGGCAAGCGCCTGGTTGATTTCCAGGTTGGTGATCGTCAGCGGGGTGCGCAGCTCGTGGCTGGCATCCGCCACAAAGCGGCGCTGGCGGTCGAAGGCCACCTGCAAGCGGGAGAGCATGTTGTCAAAGGTGTTTCCCAATTCGGCCAGTTCGTCGCGTCCCTTTAAATTGATGCGCTGGCTCAGGTCGCTTTCCTCGATGTTNNAGCTGGCTGGGCAGGCTGGTGGGACTGCCGATGATCAGCGCACCGACCGGCATGCCTTCGCGGATTACGGGCGACACGATGAAAAGATAATCGGAATTGGAGGTCTTGCCGTTCGTATCGGTGACCGCGATGGACTGTTCATAAACGTTGAAATTCTGCTGCCGGCTGGCCGTCGAAATAAGATCACTGACCAGTTTGCCGCTCGGTTTGATCCCCCAGGTTTGTACGATCTGGCTGTTGCCATCCACCAGGGCCAACATATCGCCTTGTTGCAGCGGGGGATTGTTGTTGGGTACATCCGAAAGGCCCATGGTCGAATTTTGCCAGTCAGGACTGCGAAAATAAGCAAGCAGGCGGGCAAACTTTTCCTGAATATTACTGACCGAATCCCCCTGGAGATCGCGTGCTTCATTGAGGTAGATGAAACTGCTGAAGATGGCCAGGACGATGGCAAGGATGAAGATGAACCACAACGTGATCCGAAAACGGATGCTGTGAAAAAAATCAACAAGCCAATTCCAGGCCGACTTGAATATCTTCGTGACCGGATTAAAAAAGTTCATGGGTCTATCGCTCCGGATCGCGCAGGCGATAACCGGCGCCGCGTATGGTTTCAATCAATTTAACCTCATGCGGATCGTCCAGTTTGCGGCGAATGCGGCGGATGTAGACATCCACCACGTTGGAGGTGATGGTTTTATCGTAGCTCCACAGGTTCTGGATGACCATCTCGCGCGTGATCAGGCGGTTCGGATTGCGCATGAAATATTCGAGCAGGGAGTATTCGCGCGCGGTCAGATCGAGGGGCTGTTCGGCGCGCGTGGCGTAATGCGTGGAGGGATCCATTTTCAGGTCGGCGACTTGAAGCGAACCGCTCTTCTGGTCCGATTCGCGGCGCAGCAGGGCGCGCAAGCGGGCGCGCAATTCCGCCACTTCAAAGGGCTTGACCAGATAATCGTCCGCGCCGCTATCGAGACCCGTAACACGGTCATTGAGTGCGTCGCGGGCGGTCAGCATCAGGATGGGCGTTGCCACGTGTTGGTCGCGCAGGGAACGGCAGACTTCGAAGCCGTCACGCTTGGGCAGCATGATATCCAAAATGATGAGGCTGTAGGGACTGATCAGCGCCATGTCTTCGCCTTCGACCCCGTCATAGGCGGTATCCACCACATAGCCGTCTTCCTCCAGCGTGCGGCGCAGGGCGTCGCTCAATCGGCGGTTATCTTCAACTAAGAGGATTCTCATATTCTTATTTTAACACGCCTAGATGATTGGCAGATGACAATAGAGGAACAGTGAAAAGGAAAAAGTGAATAGTTTGACAATGTCACATTAA
>PMLN01000330.1 GCA_003158885.1 Anaerolineae bacterium | reverse complement strand
CCCAATCCCTGGCAATATCGCGTATTTTCGGAAATCGTAGCGGAAGGGTTTGTGGATCTATTCCGGTTTCTGCGGGTTACGGATCCAATCGGTTTCGGTTTTATTGCCTTCCGTCTTTTACAGAACATTGCTGTTTTTTTGCTGGCTTTTGCCCTTTATCGTCAAACCTCCACCTCGAAATTGCTGCCCTGGATCGGAATTTTTTTGCTGGCATTCAGCATAAAAAACGGGTTTTACGATAATGATCTTTCCTTCAATACATACTTCGATGTAATATTTTATTTGAGTGCGGTATTATTGATCCTGAAGCGTCGTTATTTTTGGGTTGTGCTTTTAATGATTCCCGCCGCGCTCAACCGGGAAACCAGCGGCGCGATTCCGCTTTTGATGCTTTGCGCGCTTCTGGATAATCTTCGGCTCTTACAAAGGAAATATATTCCGGTCTATTGTTCCATTGCAATCTTTGCATTCATCATTCTTGGGCTTAGATTTTTATACCCCGGTCGTCCACTCTATGTTCCATATAAGCAGACCCCCGGTGTTCAGCTGTTACTTTATAACTTGACCCGCTCTTTTACATGGGAGCAGCTTTTCCATACATTGGGGTTTGTTCCTGTACTGGGCCTGGCCTTCTTTTTTATTTTGCCAAATCTGTGGCAAAGGTTCTTCCTGGTTTTGGCCCCTCTCTGGTTCGGAATTCACGCGTTTCTCAGTGTGATGGGGGAGACCCGTCTTTTCTTTGTGCCGCAGGCGATCTTATTCATTCCCGCGGCTCTGTGTGTACTTGAATATTTTCGCAACCTCGAACTTTCAAAAAACTCAATGCAGGTGAAAGGCGTTCAATGAGCGATATACAATCTGTGGTAAGTACGTATGTTTCGACTTCGATTCTAAAACAACCCAAACGCATTATTTCAAATAATGAGCCGCTGATTTCCAGCGGATTGATCGATTCGTTCAGTCTTGTCGATCTGGCGCTTTTTGTCGAGGACACCTTTAGTGTCCATATTGACGACACCGAACTGAATGTACAGACCTTTGACACGCTGGATCAATTGGCGAATTTGATCCAATCCCGGCAATCCAAATGACGACATTTTCCCAAAAACTTCAATCGCTTTACGCGGGGGATGCAGAACGGGTTGCCGTTACTCTTCAGCATTCCGGCCAGCCCGATTTGCCGGTCTCCTATCGCCAGTTGCTGCGCGGCGCGCATGCCTATGCTCAAACGTATGCCCGCTGGAAAATCGAGCCCGGAGAAGTGGTGATATTGATTCTCCAGCATGGTGAAGATTTGGTTTATTCCTTCTGGGGCGCCATCTTGCACGGCGCCATCCCCTCCATCATGCCCTTCCTGACGGAGAAGCTGGCCCCGGAGCGTTATCGGGCCGACCTGGCCGCCTTGATATCGGTGACCAGGCCCGCAGCCGTCGTGACCTATCCCGAATTTGAATCCGAAGTGCGGAGCGCATTGCAGGAAGGCGATTCGGTGCGCGCCGTGATCCTGACGGATAAGCTAGAAGCGCAATCCGACCCCGACTTTGACTCCCTGCCTGGCATGAAATGTTCGCCCGAAGATATTGTCCTGCTGCAACATTCATCGGGGACGACCGGCCTGCAAAAAGGCGTGGCGCTTTCGCACCGGGCGGTCTTCAATCAATTGGAGGCCTATGGCCGCGCCCTGGATTTGAATGAGAAAGATGTGATTGTTTCGTGGCTGCCCTTGTATCATGATATGGGCTTGATCGCCGGTTTCCTCATGCCCATCCTGTCCGGCATTCCCCTGGTTCTCAGTTCGCCGTTCGACTGGGTACGCGCTCCCTATAAATTGATGCAGTCCGTTTCGCAATATAAAGGCACGCTTTCGTGGCTTCCGAATTTCGCCTTCAATTTTTGTTCGCAGAAAATCCGGGATCGAAACCTGGAGGGCGTGGACTTGTCTTCCTGGCGTGCGGTGATCAACTGCTCGGAACCGGTCCGCTTTGAAAGTCACCAGGCTTTTTATGAGCGCTTCAAATCCTATGGCCTGAAATGGGAGGCGCTGCAGTGTTCGTATGCGATGGCGGAAAACGTTTTCGGCGTGACACAAACGGATTCGGCGCGTCCGCCCAAGGTCGAGCAGATTGACCGGGAGGCCTTCATGATCGAGCGCGTGGCGCGTCCGCCGCTGGAAGGTCAGCCTGCCATGCTGATGATGTCGTCCGGCAGGCCGATAACGAATACACGCGTCCGCATTTTGGATGAACATGGCCGGGAAGTCCCCGAGCGGAAGATCGGTGAAGTGGCCTTGCACAGCGATTGCATGTTGACGGAATATTACAACCGCCCGGATGCCACCCGCAAGGCATTTTTGGATGGCTGGTGTTTGACCGGCGATTACGGTTATGTTTCGGGTGGGGAGGTGTTTGTCTCGGGACGCAAGAAGGATATGATCATCGTCGGCGGCAAGAATGTATATCCGCAGGATTTGGAATCGTTGACCTACGAAGTGTCCGGTGTTCACGCTGGGCGTTCGGTGGCGTTCGGGATGTTCAACGAGGAAGCCGGTACGGAAGACGTGGTTATTATCGCGGAAGTGGAATCGGAAGACGCCGCGCAGCAGGAAAAGATCGCGGATGCCATCCGCCAGCACGTGACCAGGAATTCCGCCATTGCATTGCGCTACGTGAAAGTGGTCGGCCCGAAATGGATCCTGAAAACCTCGAGCGGCAAGACGGCTCGTTCGGCGAATAAGGAAAAGTTTTTGAAGGAATTGGAAGAACAAAATCAATGATGTCATTGCGAGCGAAGCGAAGCAATCTCAGGTTTCAGCATTCTCCCCATAATAGAGGGGATTGCTTCGGGAAAAACATCGCCTCCGGCGTGCTTCGCGACCTCGCAACGACATAATGGGAATTTGTCACGCGAACTTGAAAAGACCATTTCAATAGTGTAGCTCCCCCACAGATTTTGCAGATTGCACAGATGAAGGAAAATCTGCGAAATCTGTGGATTACTCTACACACGTGCGCGTCAGCGACGCGCCGGTCCCAACCTCACAGCCGTTTGAACTGTTTTGTTCCCGCAAAAGATCGCCATAAAGCTTTGTCATGGTTACCAGGCTAAAACCTATTCCCGCAAGATAGGGGATCACTAAGGCGGAGATGGCTACATCCTGGCGTCCTTTGGCCGGGTCCTGGTAGGTGTGCATTTGCACGATATCGCCGTTCTGTGTGCGAGCGGCGGCATATAAACCATCGTCCACAGTTTGTCCCTCGTAGCCGATCGAATAGCGCGTGTCCACCAGGCCGCGTTCACTGCATAATTGTTCAAAGGATGGGCTGACATCATTAAAGGGCGATTTGGCAAAATGTATTTCCGGCAGAAAACCCAGCGCTTGATGTAAAACATTATTCCATTGGTCGAAATCCGCCAGCATGGCTTGCGTGGACATCAGGTTGGTATCAATATGCTGCATGGTGTGATATCCGATCTCGTGACCTCGGTTGTAAAGTCGCCGCCAGATGCCGGGATCGGCCAGCTCGCAGTTTGTGATGGCGTCTCCGACCGCAAAGAATGTGAAATGAAAATCGGGATAGGGTGTCACCATTTCATTCAATTGTTCGAGAACATCCGCATGATAGCAGTCATCGTAGGTCAAAGCGATGGCGTGCTGATTGCGGCTGCCATGATAAACAATGGGCGGGGGCATAAAGCCGGTGTCTTGAAAGTTGAATCCGCGCAGCGCCGTGGATAGGAGCGCCGCGCCTCCCAACTTCAAAAAGTTGCGGCGGGTTAGATGAGACATGGGTGTGATTTAACCATACAAAGTTAAGAAGCGCCAGAGAATATGAAATGTCATTGAAGGGTTTTTTCAAAGTCGAAAATCATCCGCGAATTCACGCTAACACTTGTACCTGCGCAAGTGCAGGTGTCTTCACGAATTTAAAAAGAATTCGCGTGAATTCGCGAAGATTAGCGGACAAAAACGCTTTTCGCCTGGACCTTGAAAAATCTTCATTCACCTTCCCCCATTCGTGAACTTCGAATGGGGGAAGGTTGGGAAGGGGGTCACTTTTCCTCAGCCATTCGGGTGATTAGAAACCTCATCATGTGCATCGGCTAATCTTTTCATTCAAAATCTTCATACACCTTCCCCCATTCGTGAACTTCGAATGGGGGAAGG
>PMLN01000395.1 GCA_003158885.1 Anaerolineae bacterium | reverse complement strand
TCTCATGGCTGACACATTCAGCGAAATTAAGAAGATCATTGTAGATCTGTTGGGCGCGGATGAGAGCAAAGTGAAAATGGAAGCCCGTTTCCGTGAGGACTTGGAAGCGGACTCACTCGATCTCGTTGAACTCATCATGGCTTTCGAAGACAAGTTCGGGACCGAGATCTCGGACGAGGCCGCACAAAAGATCACCACCGTCGGCGAAGCCGTCAACTATATTGACTCTCATAAGTAATCTTTGACCTCGTTGCCGCGTCCGCCGTGCGGATGGGGCAATGATGATTATAACGTAGAGCCGCCCTCACCGGCGGCTCTACGCGTCTAGCCGAGGTGGCATAGAGACCTTTCAGACCTCTCAGACCTTTTAGACTTTTGAGACTTTTTAGACCTATAAGACTTTTGAGACTTTTTAGACTATCTCTACTTCAACAACAACGGTATCTCTTCCGGATGCTTCGCCACCTTCACACCCGCGGCCTCCAGCGCCTTCACCTTACCCGCCGCCGTGCCCGCACCGCCATCGATGATCGCACCGGCGTGCCCCATGCGCTTGCCTGGAGGCGCCGTCTGCCCGGCGATGAACGACACCACCGGCTTCGTCATCTTGGCCGCGATATACTCCGCCGCGTTCTCCTCATCCGTCCCCCCGATCTCACCGATCATCACTACTTTTTCCGTCTGTGGATCATGCTCGAACATCTCCAGCACATCCACAAAATTTGTACCATTGATCGGGTCGCCGCCGATGCCCACGCAGGTCGAAGCCCCCATGCCGGCCAGTTTGAGCGCGTACAAGACCTCGTAGGTCAACGTTCCCGAGCGTGACACACAACCTACATTACCAGGGATGGCGATATCGCCGGGGATGATCCCGACCTTGGCCTCGCCTGGCGTCAGCAGACCGGGACAATTCGGCCCCAAAAGCCTGACCTTCTTCTGGTCGAGATAATTGCGCACGCGCATCATATCCTGCACCGCCACACCCTCGGTGATGCACACGATCAAGGGGATGCCGGCGTCCGCCGCCTCATACATTGCATCCGGAGCGAAGCGCGCCGGTACGAAGATCACAGTGCAATTTGCGCCCGTCGCATCCACGGCCACCTTGACCGAATCAAAGACCGGGATTTTCTCATCCACCCATTCGCCGCCCTTACCCGGCGTCATGCCTGCCACCACGTTCGTACCGTACGCCATCATCGCCCGCGTGTGGAACAACCCCTCGTTACCCGTGATTCCTTGGACGAGCAAGCGTGTGTTTTTGTTAATAAGAATGCTCATGGAATTTCCTCTTATCGTTTCAAACCCTAAGGGTTTTCAAAACCCTTAGGGTTTATTTTTAATTTAACCCTTCGCCGCGGCCACAGCCTTCTTCGCCGCGTCCGCCAGCGTATCGGCGGTGATCATCTTCGCATCGGCCAGCAGCTTGCGGCCCTCCTCCGCGTTCGTGCCCACCAGCCTCACCACCATCGGCACCTTCGGCTTCACTTCCTTCATTGCCGCCAGGATGCCGCGCGCCACTTCGTCACAGCGCGTGATGCCGCCGAAGATGTTGAGCAATACCGCCTTCACGTTCGGGTCCGACAGGATGATGCGCATCGCCGCCGCGACCTTATCCGCGCCCGCGCCCCCGCCGATATCCAGGAAGTTCGCCGGTTCGCCGCCGAACAACTTGACGATATCCATGCTGGTCATTGCCAGCCCCGCGCCATTGACCATGCAGCCGATGTTTCCATCCAGCTTGATGAACGAAAGCCCGTACTTGCGCGCTTCCACTTCCGCGGGTGCCTCTTCGTCCAAATCGCGCATCTCCGCCAGGTCCGTGTGACGGAACATGGCGTTATCGTCTATGATCATCTTCCCGTCCAGTGCGATCAGGCGCTTATCCTTCGTGATGACCAGCGGGTTGATCTCCGCCAGCGACGCGTCGGTCTGCGTGTACGCCTGCCACAGCCCCATTGCGATCTTGTTGAAATCCTTCCAATACTCGCGCGGCAGGTCAATGAACGCGGCGATATCGCGCGCCTGATAATCGCGCAATCCCAGCAGCGGATCGATGTGCAGCTTGATGATCTTCTCCGGCGTCTTGGCCGCCACTTCCTCGATCTCCATGCCCCCCGCCGCGGACGCCATCATGACCGGCTTGCGCGCCGCCCGGTCATTGGTAATGGAAAAATAGATTTCCTTTTCGATGGCCGCCGCCTCATCCACCAGCACCTTGCGCACCGGCAGGCCTTTGATTTCCATGGCCAGGATCTGAGTCGCAAGCTGTTCGGCCTCTGCCGGATCCTTGGCCAGCTTCACCCCGCCGGCCTTCCCGCGTCCCCCCACCAACACCTGCGATTTAATAACAACGCGGCCACCCAACTCTTCGGCGATTGCTTTCGCCTCGCTTGCGGTAGCCGCCACCCTTCCCTTGGGGATCGGAATGCCATACTTGGCAAATATTTGTTTCGACTGATACTCATGGAGTTTCATATATGCCCTTTTTAATGGATTTAAAGCACGCGGATTATATCACCTTGCACAAGCGACGTATGAATGTGGAAAATTTCGTGTGCACGCAAAGGTTGTCAAACAGCGAATGGGAGTGCGGTACAGAGAATGCGGTTAGGCTCAAGCGTTTGAGATGGTCTGCGGCATGATACCAATCCACGATCTGCACCGCCTGAGGATAGTAGTGTTCACCCCGCGTTTCAATGGGCCGGCCCTTGCACACCGCAGAGAAATGGCGCAATGAAGCTGGCTCATTCCATCTGCATCGGATTATTTGCCATGATATCGGAACGCTAAAGTATAGGCTATGTTGAGCGGCAGGCTCCACCATAACCCCACCGGCGAATGCGATAATCTCCGGGTAATGCTTTCAGCGGAATAGAACCTTCGATTGGCGCTCCGATACCCTTCCAACAAGGTGTCGGGTTCCATGTGTCGCGGCTGGAACACCACATCTTCCCGGCTGTTATATTTGCTCCAATCGCGTGTCAAGATTCTTCCTTCAGCCTCCAGGCGCCGGTAGAGCGGTGTTCCCGGATAGGGTGTCAGCATGTTGAAGGTGACGTTCTGCACCCCTGCGCTTTCCAGAAAATCCAGCGTTTCATCGAAGATCGTCTCCGTATCGCTGTCGAACCCGAATACGATTCCCGCCTGCACCGCAATGCCATATGCGTGGATGCGCTCGATGATGCGGGCGTAGTTTTCCACGCGGTTGAATCCCTTGTGAACTTCGTTCATGCTGGCTTGAGAAATGGATTCCAAGCCGATGAATAATTGCTTGCAGCCGCTGCGCGCCGCCAGTTCCAGGAATTCTTCATCTTCCCCGGCCTGAATGCTGGCCTGACTGCTCCACCATTTTCGATGAGGTGTGATGGCGCGGAATAGTTCCTTGGCGTATTCCCGATCATTGGCAAGATTGTCATCCCAAAAGATGATCACTTTTCCAGGAAACGAGGCGTATTCCTCTGCGACGGATGCCACGGGGCGTTTGCGAACCTTGCGTTGGTACATCACCGCCAGCGCACAAAAGTCGCATCCATAGGCGCAGCCGCGCGTGGCGAACAACCTGCCGGCCGTGTAATCGTGACGGTGATAGAGTTCCTTGCACGCCATCGGGGCATCGTCCAGTGCGGGCGGGCTTTCTGAAACATAGCGCGGGGCGTATTGACCCGTTTCAAAATCGTTCAGGAATCGAGGCCAGGTTAACTCCGCTTCCCCCACAAAGATCACATCCGCCTGAGCCTGGGCTTCATCGGGCACCAGCGTCACGTGTGGGCCGCCGAGCGCCACCGGGATGCCCCGTTTCCGAAATTGTGCGGCCAGTTCATACACGTGTGGGGCGCTGGGCGTATGGAAGGTAATGGCCACCAGATCAACTTGCCGCGTAACGTCAACGGGCGTTATCGCTTCATCAATATGGGTTACTTCCCACTGCTTTGGCACAAAAGCTGCCAGATAGGGCATTGTGATCTGTTGGAAGTTTAAGACCCGCGCTCGCCGCACTTTTTGAATGGCAGGGGAGGAGGCCGTGATCAAAAGAAGTCTTCGCCGTTGGGCTTTTTCAGGCATTTATGCCTTGGCGTTCATGGATTGCATCGAAACTTTTGTAACGCTTCGTTGAACAGGCTTGTCACCAGTTCGGCCTGGGGCGTATAGGCTTTCCATGCAAAGGCTCTCCCGCCGCACAGCCAGGCCGCCGCGCCGCCGTAGGGCAGGGAGGGAGTTGCGGTGCTTTTGATCGGAATGTAATCAATATTCAGGCCGTTAATTTGAAACGCTTTCAAGTCGCCGCCGCGTGCATCCACCTTGCTGTCCATGATCGTATCCAGCATGAACGAGGCGTCATTCGCGCCCGTGGCATCCTGCCAGATGACTTGGATGAATAAACTCGGATCATACGCCACCAGCATTCCTTGCGTGACACTGCTGGGCGCCTGCGGATTCCGCTGCGCATCCAGGTCGAAGAAGGCGATCGAGACCGGATGGCCGATGCAGAATTGGTATTCACAGAACAGGCCGCTTAAGTTCATCGGCGTCCCTGTGGGAGGAATGCGCGGCGTTGGATAAGGCGTGGTGGTGGGTATCGCTGCAACGGTTTGGGCGACGGCCAATTGGATCTGTAGATCGGGATTTGGCTTTGGCGCACAGGCAGATAACAGGCAGAGCAAGACGGCGCTGAATGAAACGAGGGAAACTATGGATCGCGGCAGGGAAAAGTTCTTCGCAGTGTCATACAGCTTGTTTTTCATGGGCATCCTTTGATAACGGCCGGCGCGATCGTTTTCGCGAGCTCCGCCTCGCCATTAGGGATCAGGTGCAGGGGTGTGTCGGTAAAGTATTCCGGCGGGAAGATATTCCACAGGTCGAGATAGTTCCAATGATTCTGCGCCGCCGCGCTCAGGTATTGCCGGTATTGGTCATACACCCAGCGCGGATAGTAATCATTGTAGCGCACATCGCTGTTCGGAACGTTCGTCAACACCTGCATCGGCTGGTTGATGAGGATTACGGGCACTTTCCCCGCCACCTGCTCGAAGTCTTTGACCTGGTCCAGCGAAACATTGGCAATGTTCAAGGTGGGCGGCTTCATGCCTTCGAAGGTCAGGTCGCTGCTCAACTGGCTTGGCAATTCTTCCGGCGGCCCCGGAATCTGGTCGAGACCCGTGGCAANNATTGATCAGGCTGTAGAGTTGATAGCGCAGGACGCGAAAAGATGTTCGGCTCTGGTCGGTAACCTGCGTGATCGCATCCGCGCCTTGATAGTTCTTTGGCAGGAAATCGAGCGCATGCGCCAGCTTATAATATTCATCCGGGTTCCGGGCGATGACCACATGATCGACGCGCGTTTTCGGCATCAGGGTGTACCACGTGATCAGCCAGATGATCTCATC
>PMLN01000108.1 GCA_003158885.1 Anaerolineae bacterium | reverse complement strand
CAACCTTGCGCTGTAATATTAGTTCAAGGAGAATTTGCAATGCAACTTTACGGAATTGTCGGCGCAGGCGGATTCGGTCGGGAAGTGATGCCGGTCGTATTGGAAATGCTCACTCAGGTTCAGCACGCCTCGGACTTTGAGCTTGTTTTTATCGAGGATCGTGGTGATACCCTGACGGTGAACGGGCACCGGGTGCTGAGAACCGAGGAATTCCTGGCGCTTCGTCAGGAGAAATATTTCAATATCGCGGTAGCCGACTATAAGACCAGAGAGAAAGTCGCCAGGAATTTCATCGCCAGTGGCGCGTCGCCGTTCACGATCCGCGCCTTGAATAGCGTCTGCATGGACAATAATGAAATTGGGGAAGGCGCCATCCTTTGTCCGTTCACGATCATCACCTCCAATGCCAGGATAGGGAGATTCTTTCACTCGAATATTTACTCCTACGTGGCACATGATTGTCAGATCGGCGACTTTGTCACCTTTGCGCCCAGTGTGCATTGCAATGGCGCCGTGATCATTGAGGATTATGCGTATATCGGGACCGGTGCCATGATCAGACAAGGTACCCCTGACAAACCTATTGTGATCGGGCGCGGAGCGGTGGTAGGCATGGGTGCGGTGGTTACAAAAAGCGTGGCGCCCTTTACTACCGTTGTTGGAAATCCCGCCGCACCGCTTGAAAAGAAACAAGGCTGATAAAGCTTGATGTACTTTCTGAATCTCTTCGCCAAAGGATGTAAGCCAGGCTGAGGCTGCCAATACCGGATTCGGCGGACAGTATTCCTTACCCTACATATATGATGAATTGCGGCCGGAATATTCCTGTGATTCAAGTAAACAGAATGGATACGCATTAGCATTACATCCCATCCGGTCTGCAATTGGTATGAATACAAACCGACAATGATGCTGTCGGTTCAATTTTGAAAGGAAAGCAAAATGCGTAAACATATGGTTCTTCCGGCTCTGCTCGTATTGTTCGTTGTAGTCACAGCCGGATGCTCACTGCGGTTATATAACAGCCCTGCATCACTTCCAACCGCGGCCAATATATCGGCCTTCCTAACGCTCACACCGCTACCGACCCTCTCCGCTCTTGCGACTCCGGAAGTTGTCACGCTTGGCCCGCTTCCCACAACCTCAGTTCCATCCACATCGGCTATTCTCCCGAGCATCACACCGATCATTCCTGCAACACAAATTTCGCCCGTCAATTTCTGCGCCGATCCTCAGGCCAAGATATTGATCAACAACTTCAAGACTGCCTTGCAGACATCTAATGCGACTTTGTTCGCTTCATTGGTCAGTCCGCTTCACGGGATGGATGCGCGCCTGTATCGAGCTGGACGCGTCGTCAACTACGATCAAGGACACGCGCAGTTTCTCTTCGATTCGACTTATGTGGTTGATTGGGGCGCGGCTCCAGGAAGTGGCTTGGAAACGAAAGGCTCGTTCCATCAAATGATCCTTCCGGCGCTGCTAAAGGTCTTCAATAAGGATTACACGTTGGATTGCGACCAGGTTCAGATCGGAGGGGCAACCTATAGAGCCGCCTGGCCTTATACGGGGGTCAATTTCTATTCCGTGTATTTTCCCGGCACACCCGATAACGGCAATTTGGATTGGCGTACCTGGCTGGTTGGTATGGAATACGTCAATGGCAAACCTTATCTTTACGCCATCCTGCAATTCTTCTGGGAACCATAGAGAGTGACATACAGTGCCTCGTAGCTTATCTTGGCGGATGAGCTTCTTCCGGGGTAAATATACGCGGATCGCTAAAATAAAATCCGCGTTTCCTGCGTTAATCAGGTTCCAGGCAGAACCGCATTTAACCGTGGTTGAATTTTTTGCCACGGATTACCACAGATTTTCACGGATTCTGAGTCCCAATCTGTGGTANNAATCCGTGAAATCTGTGGCCGGTTTGAAAGAAGAATGGAGAACACCACGGTTGATCGTAGTGCTACCCAGTTATTCATGCTTGCTTTTAAGGTAAGGATTTTCCTCACGTTGTATACTATAGGTTGTGGTGTATTGTAAAACGTGCACCTTGAACTCTATATCCTGGACAAACTGGAATAGTAGATCCAAAAATGGAACCTCCTATAGGATATTTATGAAGTCTGCGAATATCAAGATGCTGGCTATTTATTACGGCGCGTTATTGCTGTGGTTAAGCACCACTGCCATGCATATCCCGGATGGTTATTTGAGTCCGGTAACATCCATCCTCATGTACCTGGTTGTACTGCCGTTTTGGATCGTTGGACTGCGCAAGATCCGCGCGACGATGAGCGCCCGCAGTGTGCCGCTGATCGCTCTGCTGGCGGCTTTCTCTTTCGTGATCATGATGTTCAACTTTCCCGTGCCAGGCGGAACGACGGCTCATGCGATTGGCGGGACCATCGCTGCCATTATTCTTGGCCCTGAACCTGCCGCAATTGTGGTTTCCATTGCCTTACTCATCCAGGCTCTTTTCTTCGGCGACGGAGGCGTTACCGCGCTGGGCGCGAATTCTTTTAATATGGCAGTCATCGTTCCCTTCCTTGCTTATGCGGTTTACCGTGCGTTCTCGAAGGATCAACCGTTGACATCCCCGCGCCGGTTGATCGGGGCCGCGGTGGGAGGCTGGCTTGGTTTGACCGTCGCAGCTTTCTTTGCAGGTATCGAGTTTGGTATCCAGCCGCTTCTGTTCAAGGCTGCCGACGGGACGCCGCTATATGCGCCATATCCGCTGTTGGTTTCGATCCCTGCCATGGTCATTCCTCATGCATTGGTCGCCTCGGTGGCCGAGGGAATATTATCCGCATTGGTGGTGGCCTACCTGCAGCGCTCGAATGTCTCGGTGTTGGAGGCGGCCGAAAAGCCTGCACTCCTTGCCGAAACGGGAACCCCGGTGAAACTGCGCGGACTGTGGGTGATCCTGGCGATCCTGGTTTTGGCTTCGCCCTTGGGATTGCTTGCCCCGGGAACAGCCTGGGGCGAATGGGGAACCCGCCAATTGACTCAAAAAGGTCTTGCATCGATTCCGGCAGGCATGCAGCAATTATCCGGCTTGTGGGGCGCTCCGCTTGCAGGTTATAACTTGCCTTTGCTCGGCAACGTCAATTTGGGATATGTGTTTTCCGCGGTCATGGGCGTTATTGTCATTGCTGTTGTAGCTTGGCTGTTCACGATGTTGCTAACCGCGGGCACTCGTTCAAAGAAAGGTAAGAATTAACATAACTGATGTTACGCACCGTCCCGAAGGTTTGGGCAAAAACCCGGCTTGAATTACGGCAACCTTCGGGAAGTTTTGCGTAAGGTGAGTTAACATAATCTGCGCACGGCTTGGATTTTCACGGATTTTTTCTTTGCCGGGTTTTAAATCTATGACTGCGCTGAAAAAAACCAATTAAACACAAAGTACACACGTGTGCCTGCGGCGCAGTGCAGGCACAGGGACACGAAGTAAACCCCTTTCGTTTTCCCTTTGTGTACTTCGTGTCCGCTTGCCCTGTGTTCNNCGTTTTTCGGTGTGTTCTCTCAGGGTCGTGTTTGAGGTCTTTTTTCACTAGAGTCATCTGTGTAATCTGCGAAATCTGCGGATCGAGAAATTATGCAAACGCTTCTACCTACTTCAGATTTACATCACCGCAGGAATGTTTTGGAGCATACCCTGCACGGCATCACTGAAACTCTTGAGCACGCGTTATTTGCGGAAGAGATCAGCGCCCGCGCCGGTTTGTTTCAATCCCTGGATGCTCGCGTAAAGGTGATTTCCACGCTGGCATTGCTGATCGGCATCAGCTTTTCGAAAAATTTGTGGGTCATCGCCGCTATCTATCTTTTGACCCTGTTCTTCGCCTGGATCTCGGCGATTCCTGCCGATTATTTGATCAAGCGCGTCTGGCTGACGCTTCCGTTTTTCACCGGTCTGATCGTTGTCCCGGCTCTCTTTATCACCCCCGGCCCCGCGCTTCTTCATCTGCCGCTTGGTTTGATTATCACGAAGACGGGTCTAAATACGGTTTTATTTTTGTTGCTGCGGGTCAGCGCTTCGGTTTCACTCACACTTCTGCTGATCTTAACCACGCGTTGGAATATGGTATTGAGCGCCCTCAGTGTTTTACATTTACCCGATGTTTTGATCCTGATTCTGGGGATGACCTATCGCTACATTTATTTACTGCTTCGTACCGCAAATGATATGTTTCTCTCGCGGAAGAGTCGCACGGTTGGTTATCTCACCACTGCTGAAAATCAACGCATGTTGGCGGCTATCAGTGGGACGCTGTTGAACAAGTCGCTGAATCTGAGTAGTGAAGTTTATCTGGCGATGCAATCGCGCGGCTTTCGAGGTTCCATCGTTACTTTAAAACCGTTCAAGATGAATGCCAGGGATTGGCTTTGGCTTTTCGTTTTTCTTGGTATCGCCGCCCTTGCCATTTTTCTTGGACGATAAAGGAAACCAATGGTGAACGAAGAAACCGTTTTTGATGTTTGTGATGTATCGTTTGCTTACGAGGAAAAGCAGCCCGCTTTGGAGCATGTGAGCCTTAAAGTGCCTGCGGGCGAGTCGCTCGTTATTCTCGGCGCCAATGGAAGCGGTAAAAGCACATTGTTGAATCTGCTCGACGGGCTGTATTTTCCCGTCCGCGGAACCATCGCCGCATTTGGCAAGCCGCTTACCGAAGAAGCCTTGCGCGATGATGAATTTAATTTTTCATTCCGCCGCCGCGTGGGCTTGGTGTTCCAGGATTCTGATGTTCAACTTTTCTCGGCCTCGGTGTTGGATGAAGTTGCCTTTGCTCCTCTCCAGCTTGGGCTGGCTCGCGAGGAGGTCAACCGGCGGGTGGAGGCGGCGCTCGCAGCGCTTCGGATCGAAAAACTGCGGGATCGTGCACCGCATCGTCTCTCGGGTGGAGAGAAGCGGCGCGTGGCGCTGGCCTCCTTGTTAACCCTCCAGCCGGATGTCTGGCTTATGGATGAACCCACTACCGGTCTCGACCCGCGCAGCCAATCCTGGCTGATCGAATTCATCCTGGAACAGCGCAAGCAGGGCAGGACGATGATCGTTGCTACGCACGATTTGTCTGTGACCGAGGAAATCGCCACCTCGATTTGCGTCTTTTCGGAGGATCATCAAATTGTCGCATCTGGGATGCCGTCTGATATTTTGAACGATCACGACTTACTCCATCGCTGTAATCTTTCCCATTATCACGCTCGCGTAATCAAATGATCGCTGCCAGGCAATAAAAAACATGATTACCCCCGAACATAAGGATTCAGGCGTGAATGCTGCGGAGGGGGAGCACTCAAAGTATGTAAGCGCGGAGTGCGAAATCTTCGCGAAGCACCCCCGAAGGGGGACCAGATTTCGCCTGAAGTCAAGAGATTTCGGACTCAAAACTAACAAACTTTGAGCGCACCCTGCGGATGGGTGTGAGATTTTGAAGCATTGCCGGAAATGAGCTGAATGAAAAGCCGACCCGTTCAAAAGGTCGGCTTTTTTGTGGGTATCCGTGAAATCCGTGGCTAAAAGCTTGAGAGATTAAATTCGAGGTGGTTCCTGTTCCTGTTTAAAGTCCTGCGGCTTTTCTCAAAGCATCAGCCTTGTCCGTCTTTTCCCATGGGAATTCAATATCGTCGCGGCCAAAGTGGCCGTAAGCGGCGGTCTTGCGATAAATTGGCCTGCGTAGGTTCAAGTCGCGGATGATGGCTCCCGGGCGCAGGTCGAAGTACTCAGTGATCAGCTGCGAGATTTTTTCGTCCGAAATTTTCGCCGTGCCAAATGTTTCTACATTGACTGAGAGCGGATGTGCCACACCGATCGCATAAGCCACTTGAACTTCGATCCGATCCGCCAGGCCTGCGGCAACTACATTCTTTGCCGCGTAGCGGGCCGCATAGGCCGCCGAGCGGTCCACTTTGGTTGGGTCCTTGCCGCTGAATGCGCCGCCGCCGTGCCGTCCCATGCCGCCGTAAGAGTCAACGATGATCTTGCGTCCGGTCACGCCTGCATCTCCCATTGGGCCGCCGATCACAAATCGTCCCGTGGGGTTGACAAAGATCTTGATATCCTTATCTATCATATCCTTCGGTATGGAGGGATGGATCACGTTTTCAATCACTTGCTCGGTAATCTCTGCATGCGAGACATCCGGCGCATGTTGTGTGGAAATCAAGACAGTATCGATGCGCTGGGGCTTGCCTTGCGCGTATTGAATCGTAACCTGACTCTTGCCATCGGGCCTCAGCCAGGGCATCGTGCCGTTCTTGCGCATCTCTGCCAGGCGGCGGGCGAGTTTGTGCGCGAGATAAATCGGCATCGGCATGAGAGTGGGCGTTTCATTGCAGGCGAATCCGAACATCATACCCTGGTCGCCCGCCCCAATCTTATCAATATCTACATTATCCCCGCCTTTGGCTTCCAGCGATTTGCTAACCCCCATATCAATATCCGGGCTTTGGCTGGCAATGGCGGATAGGACCGCGCAGGTATTTCCGTCGAAACCCTTCTCGCTGCTATCATAACCAATTTCCTTGACGACC
>PMLN01000165.1 GCA_003158885.1 Anaerolineae bacterium | reverse complement strand
ACACAAATTGCCTGACAAATAATTCTTGCTAAAGCCGCCGTCCTCGGCGGCGGGGACGTTGCCGAAAGCATAAACTTGTAATGCAATTAAGGTAAACCTGAATAGTAGAGAAAACAATATGTCCCGTATCCTTATCTTTGCCAATGGCGAATTGCCCGACCTTGAAAAAACCCGCAAGCTCCTAAAACCGGATGATACCATCCTTTGTGCGGATGGCGGTATCCGTCATGCGCTGGCTCTTGGAGTATCCCCGCGTTTTGTGGTGGGCGATATGGATTCTGCGACCCGGGATGAAATTCAAGGACTAAATCAAGCCGGTATTCCCATCGAACTCCATCCGCGCGACAAGAACGAAACAGATCTTGAACTGGCTTTGAATCGCGCCCTGGAGCAGAAACCATCATCCATTCGGATCGTGGGCGCCTTGGGTGGCCGCCTCGATCAGACGCTTGGAAATATTTCCCTGCTATCCGACTCCAGGCTTGCTTCCCTCGATTGCCGCCTCGATGATGGGGTGGAGGAAGTCTTCTTTTGCCGGGGGCGGCCCCAAGCGCCGTCCCCGGCCTTCAGTGGAAGGATCGAAGGAGCACGCCGCGATCTTGTTTCGTTGGTCCCCTGGAATGGCACGGTTACAGGCATTCGCACAAATGGGCTGCGCTGGCCGCTGAATAACGAGACTCTTTATCCGGATAAGGCGCGCGGCATCAGCAATGAAATGCTGGAAACCGTTGCCGAGGTCAGCATTGAAACCGGGTTGCTCCTGGTCGTGCATCGTCGTTTATAGAATACCCACGGTCACAAATTGCGCTTTCCACCTTCTGAAATAGCGCAATTTGTGACCGAGTGAGGTATAGAAAGGAAGAAAGATGAAAAAAGTCGGACAAGTCTTACAGGTCCCACAGGTCTCAAAAGTCTCACAAGTTCTGCTGGTGATGGTGGTGGCCGCATTGGTGGCGGCAGCGTGCTCACCGAAGCCAGCTTCACCGCAAGCCACTACAGGGTCTGCACCTCAAGCATTGACCGTGATGACACACGATTCATTCTCCGTGAGCGATAATGTCATCCAGGCCTTCGAGCAAGCCCACAATGTCAAAATTACTTTCGTCAAAGGCGGCGACGCCGGGGAAATGCTCAACAAGGCCATCCTCTCCAAAAGCGCGCCGCTGGCGGATGTGATGTATGGCGTGGATAACACCCTGCTTTCGGAAGCTCTCAGTGTGGATATTTATGAGCCGTATGCTTCACCTGCCCTGAAGAATATCCCCGCCGGGTTTCAACTCGACTCCTCCGACCGCGCCCTGCCTGTGGATCACGGTTATGTATGCGTGGTCTATGATAAGGCCTATTTCAATACACATAATCTCTCCGCGCCGCAAAGCCTCGAAGATTTGATCAAACCGGAATATAAAGGTTTGCTCGTGATGGAGAACCCGGCCACTTCATCTCCCGGCCTTGACTTTTTGTTTGCCACTATTAAACATTTTGGAACGTCGAACTATCTTGATTATTGGAAACAATTGCGGGCCAACGGCCTGGTGGTGGTGGATGGCTGGGAAACGGCCTATTACACCAACTTCAGCGGCTCCGCCGGTCAGGGCGCACAAGCGCTGGTCGTCTCGTATGCGACCGACCCGGCTTATGAAGTAATGTCAGCCTCGACGCCGGTTGCAGATGCGTCCGTCGCGGCAATGGTCGGACCCGATAGCTGTTTCCATCAGATTGAATTTGTCGGCATTCTCAAAGGAACGCAGCATCTGGCTCTCGCGCAAAAATTCGTTGACTTCATGTTAAGCGCGCAGTTCCAGGCCGATGTGCCCGGGCAGATGGCAGTCTATCCTGTGGTTTCGAATATTTCCCTGCCGGATGCCTTCATTAAGTTTGCCCCCATCCCTTCACAACCTGCGACGCTGAGTTCGGATGATATCGCCAATAACCGGCAGGCCTGGGTCCAGGCCTGGACTGACGCAGTGCTGCATTAAACATTGCAAGGGCACAGCGCCATTTCTGGCCAGTAAGCCGCACCCTGCCTTCTGTGCCTCTCTGCAAATTTTGAGATGAATATTCTGATGACTCGCCGCATCCTGCTCTGGCTGGCGCCGTTGACTTTTCTGGGCCTGTTATTCTTTTATCCGTTTTTCCGTATCCTGGCTTTCGGATTGAACCTCGGGACGGTCAAGGCGGATAATCTTCAACTTGTTTTTCACGTTTTGCTTTTTACTTTTTACCAGGCCTTTTTATCGACCCTGCTCACATTACTCATCGGTTTGCCCTGTGCGTATCTCTTTGCACGCTTTGATTTTCATGGCAAGTCGCTTTTGCGTGCCCTGACCACCGTTCCGTTCATGCTGCCGACGGTTGTGGTCGCGGCGGGATTCAACGCATTGCTCGGTCCGCGCGGCTGGATCAACATTGCCCTGGCAAATCTATTCAATGGGTTAACCCATTCCTCGACTTCCTTTTCTCCCATCCCCTTTGTTGGCACACTGGGCGCCATCCTGATTGCTCATGTCTTTTACAACACGACGATCGTAATCCGCCTGGTCAGCAATGCACTGTCGGGCCTCGACCCGAAACTGGAACATGCCGCGCGTTCCCTGGGTGCGGATAACCGCCGCGTAGGGTGGCATGTAACCCTGCCTTTGCTTCGTCCTTCGATATTGGCCGCCTCCCTGCTCGTCTTCTTGTTCGACTTTGCCAGCTTTGGGGTCATCCTTCTGCTTGGCGGCCCGACCTTTGCAACGCTCGAAGTGGAGATATATATTCAGGCGTTGCAGATGCTTAATCTTCCGCTGGCGGCATTGCTGGCGTTCATTCAACTGCTTTGCACATTGATCTTCTCGATCCTTTATACGCGCCTTGCGACGCACGTCGCGGTTCAGTCTGCGCCGCGCCAGGCTTATCCACACCACCCCAGAACGATCAGGGAAAAGATATTTGTTTTTGCGTTTTTTGTTTTTTTATTTGCGTTTTTTGTTCTTCCCATGCTTTCCCTGCCTCTGCGTTCTGTCTCCAGCCTCGATGTGGTTCGCGGCGGGGGAACGCCGTTCCATTACAGTTTGACTTCCGATTATTACAGCGAGTTATTCATCAACCGCCGCGACTCGTTGTTTTACGTTCCGCCCATCCAGGCCGCGCTCAATTCATTGGGTTATGCCGGCGCTACTGTGATCCTTTCGCTGTTGCTTGGCTTTCCCGCCGCGTCTGCGCTCGCCAGGCCCGGTCGCCTTGAAAAGTTTCTCGATCCGATTTTGATCCTTCCGCTGGGCGCCTCTGCCGTGACCCTTGCTTTGGGGTTTATCATTGCCTTTGGCCGCTTATTGATCTCGCCCTGGGTTGTCCCATTGGCGCATACTTTGGTTGCATTGCCTTTTGTGATCCGCACATTACAACCCGCCATTGCCTCCATCCCTGAACGGCTGCGCCAGGCCGCAGCCTCCCTGGGAGCCTCCCCGTTCCGTGTCTGGCAAAATGTGGATTGGCCGATCCTGCGCCGTGCCACACTGAACGCCGCCACCTTCGCATTCACCATTTCACTCGGCGAATTCGGCGCGACCCTCCTGTTGGCGCGCCCCGACTATCCCACCATTCCCATTGCCATTTATCGCTTTCTATCCCAGCCCGGCGCTTTGAATTACGGCCAGGCCATGGCGATGGCAACCCTCTTGATGGCGCTGACCACTGCCGGTATTTTGCTCATCGAGAAGCAGCGGCTACCCGGAACGGAAAATTTTTTCTAAACGCGAAGGATCCGAAGCGCACAAAGGCTTCACTCTTTTGGTTAAGCCTTTTGTGCCTAGGTCTTAAGAATCTATGTTGAAAGTTCATGATCTTTGCAAAACCTTTGACGCACTTCCACTTCTCCAGGGCATCTCATTTGTCCTTGGGGCAGGCGAGACGCTTTGCCTGCTTGGGCCCTCGGGCAGCGGCAAATCAACCCTGCTGCGGATGATTGCCGGACTCGAACCTCCGGATGCGGGGCAAATTCTGTGGAATGAAAATGATCTGTCTTCCACACCGGCTCATCTGCGGGACTTTGGGCTGGTCTTTCAGGATTACGCACTTTTCCCCCACCTGAATGTTTTCGATAATGTGGCTTTTGGCTTGAAAATGAAGAATTGGAAAATCGCTGAGATCGGGACGCGCGTTGCCGAAGTATTGGATTTGGTGAATCTGCGCGGCTTCGATCATCGCAAGGTAACCGATTTATCCGGCGGGGAACAGCAGCGTGTGGCGCTGGCGCGTGCGCTGGCGCCTAGGCCGCGCCTGCTGATGTTCGATGAACCGCTGGGGGCGTTGGATCGCGCCTTGCGCGAGGAGTTGCTCGCTGAACTGCGCGGCATTCTTCATCGAACGGGGATCCCTGCTGTTTATGTGACCCACGATCAGGATGAAGCTTTTACCATTGCCGACCGCGTCCTGCTTTTGCATGAGGGAAAAATTGTTCGGCAAGGCACCCCGGCGGAGGTTTGGTTGAAACCGGATTCGGCTTGGGTGGCGGAATTTCTTGGATTGGGAAATGTGATCGAAGGAAGCTGCAGGTTGCAAAGTGGAAAGTCGAGGGGTTGCGAGGTCGAAACCGGTTTTGGTATCTTCGACGTGAAGTGCGGGCATCTTCATCGGGCGGGAGAAAAAATTCATTTGTTGGTGCGCCCGCGCGCAGCTGCCGGCGAGTCGAATAAAATTCAAGGCCGTGTGGCGGATGTGCTCTTCCAGCAGGATGGATTTAAGGTCAGGCTGGATAACGGTTTATACTTTTATTTGAAAGATGAACCAAAGATCGGACAGAAGATCGAAATCAAAATCAAGTTGGAATGTTTGGAATGAGCGAACCAATTAAAGTTCTGAAGAAAAATTTGGAGGGCCGCGTGACGTGGCAATATGAAGGGCAGGTACTGCGCCGCGAGCGGAATGCGGTTGTGCTGGAGGCCTTCTTTAATCGCCCCGATCTGCCGTTCATGGATGTGACATTTAAGAAGAACGACCGTTTTGTGGAAACGTTTTATACCGACCGCTGGTATAACATCTTTGAGATTTATGACCGCGACGATGGCAATCTCAAGGGCTGGTATTGCAACGTCGGCCGGCCTGCGGTTCTGAGCGATGGCGCAGTTTCTTATGTGGATCTGGCGCTGGACTTGTGGGTTTCCGCCGACGGGAAACAAACCGTGCTGGATGAGGCTGAATTCGATGAATTGTCGCTTGACGTTTCGGAACGGGAGAAAGCCTTGAGCGCCCTTGCAGAACTCCAGCGATTATTTAAAAAACAATAGCCTCCGTTTTTTGCGGAGGCCCTTGTTTTATAGCATTTGGATCAGTGCGCTGGTACCTTGTTGAAGGAGCTTGTCTCCGTTGTTCCAGAGCCAGTATCCGCCTACTGCCCAGTATCCGCCTACTGCACCGACAACGCAGCAGCACAGGACGATGACCACGACGATGACGATGATCATCGTCGTGTTGTTTTTCTTCTTCGGCGTCGGCGTCGGGCCGGGATTGAAGTCCATGGATTGATTTTGGTCGTTCATATATGCCTCCGGATGAATTTTGATTTCCGCGCTCAGGCGGTTTCTTTCTTGCTCGTCCTGCGCGCCCACCACCACATCAGAAGCACAATGGCAATGATCACCAGAATGGCAATGGCGACCGGGACGAGAATGGACAAAAGGGATACAACCGTTGATGTGATATCTTCCGCCACGCTGACCGGCACGTTTCCCATTCCTGCGGTTGTGGCTGTGACCATTGGGCGGATTGCCGCGGACTTGACCACGTGCACGCTTCCCGCCACCAACAATCCGCAAGCCAGCGCCAGGATTGGATGGATGCCGGTTACGATGTTTGCGCTGGCTGCGAAGGCGATCGCGCCCGCCACAGGCCGGACGAAAGTCTGGATCAGATCGTTGATGTGATTCGCAACCGGCACTTTATCTGCCAGCATTTCGATGATCAGCAGAACGCCGATCAAGATCAAGATATATGGATTGGCAAGCACATCATAAGGCGGGCTGAGTTTGATCAGGTTGGTGTAATGTGCGATGACGCCGATGACCAAAAGCGGGATATAGGCGTTCAAGCCTGCACTGGCTGAAAGTCCAAAGGCCGTGAAGATGCCGAGCAATGCCTCCATACCTATGCCTCCATACCTAACCCGTCAATCCGGGAAATCCGGTCCAGGTGTGCGTGAGATTGAACCGGAATAGGTCAATGCCGAGGATCAGGATAAACGCCAGGGTTAAACCCGCCAGCGCGGGCAGCCATAATTGGTGGAGGTGCTCGAAGGCGTTATCCTGTTTCATGGCCATGACCCACACGATGCTGAAGACCATTGTCAATAAAGCCAGGACGCCCAGCGTGCTGAGGACTGCAATGAAATATAGGATCGCGTCGAAGTTGCTCAAAGCCCCGAAGTCGAATAGAAGCACGACGAAGACTAATAGTCCGAACTGAGGCCATTCGAGGGCCGGTTTATCTTCGGGAACGCGCCAGATGGTCTGGTTGAACATCGGAAAAAGAATCGATGCCATGGCGATGCCCATGCCGCTGCCGGTGAAGACCCGCGTTACGTTGGTTGTGACGTAAAGATTTGGAATTTTCATGAACGCACTGCCGTAACTTTGTTTAAGCAGTGCAAGATAGGAATTGCTTCCGTCTATCGCAAAAGCCAGGAAGAAAATCACCAGCACGACGAGGATGCCGCGCTTGGGAAGCTTGCTTTTCTTCCGGCTGATAAATCCTTGCAGGATCAATGCGATGGCCGCGGCATTGAACTCACCCGTGCAACGCGCACACAATGGAAACTGTATATTTCCGATGAAAAGTGAATGCGACGGCAGACGGTGACAGACCGCGTACCCGATCGCGTCCAATTTTCCCATCAAGCCGGGCGGCGCGATATAAATCCAGGCGCCCAAAGCCACGATGGCTGCCAGGGGAATCAGCCACTTTGTCAAAGTTTGTATCAAGGATGCAGGCTTTTGTTCCATCATGGGTTGATTATATGGGCAATATTCCTGAAAAGCAAGAAAGAGTATGGATTGAGGTATGATAGCCGCAATACGATTTCTGGTTCGAGGAGGAACCATCCATGAAACGAATTGGGATTTTAACCGGCGGCGGCGATGCTCCCGGCCTGAACGCGGTCATCCGCGCCGCAGTCAAAACAGCCATCCTGCAATATGGCTGTGAAATCTATGGAGTGCTGGACGGTTATGATGGGTTTCTGAAGGATGGTGGGATTATCCCTTTGGGTCTGAAGGAGGTAAGCGGGATTTTGCCGCGCGGCGGCACCATCCTCGGCGCGGCCAACCGTGGGAATCCGTTTGCCCGCAAGGTGTTTCAGGATGGCAGGGAAATCACCGTTGATAAATCGGATGAGTTGATCCATGCCATGCAGCAATCCGGTCTGGAGGCGCTGCTGGTTCTCGGCGGGGATGGCACCTTGCGGATTGCGCATGAGCTCTACTTGAAAGGCATCCCTGTGATCGGTGTTCCCAAAACGATTGACAATGATATTGGCGGCACGGAAGTGACTTTTGGTTTCGATACCGCCTTGAATACTGCCACGGAAGCGATGGACCGCCTGCATACCACTGCGGAAGCGCATCACCGCGTGATGGTCTTGGAGTTGATGGGACGCGAAGCCGGTTTCATTGCCCTGCACGCCGGGATATCGGGCGGGGCGGATGTGATCCTGATCCCTGAAATCCCGTTCAAATTTGAAGCGGTTCTGGGGAAGATTCGCCGGCGTATCGTGCGCGGCAGTTTATTCAGCATCCTGGCAGTTTCGGAAGGCGCCAAACCGTTGGGCGGGAACGAAGTCTTTTCACGCAGCGGCGATGAAATGTATGTGCCGCGTTTGGGCGGCGTCGGTCATTTGGTGGGGGAGTACATCGAGCAGCAGGGATATGAAACACGCGTGACGGTGCTGGGCCATTTGCAAAGAGGTGGTACGCCTACAGCGTTTGACCGCTGGCTGGCGACCCGTTACGGTGCGGCCGCCGTCAGGCTTGCGGCACGCGGCGGCTTTGACCGCATGGTCTCCTTGCGTTCCGAGCAGATCACCGATGTGACTCTGGAAGAGGCGCTGGCCGTTCCGCGCCGGGTCGATCTCAATGGGGACGCCGTCATCACCGCACGCGGCATGGGGATTGCATTTGGGGATGAATGAAGTTGAAAGCATGATGTGCATAGAGCGCTTGGATTCAGAAATGAACCCGGGAAATAAAAATTATAGTGAGCATCCCCTGTCATCAAGTAATTGCTTAGGAACGCAGTTAATCACATAAGGTATCCATCCAAGAATGTATTACTAACTGATGTTACACACCATCCCGAAGGTTTGGGCAAAAACCCGGCTTGAATTACGGCAACCTTCGGGAAGTTTTGCGTAAGGTGAGTTACTGCCATACCGAGATTCTCGCTTAAACTTCTATTAGAAACATAGTTTCTTCCCATAATCAATAAACTACTAAACTAGATAAATTACCTTGACAGACATAGTAATATGGTGTATATTAGGCCCATGAAGGTTACTATGACTGATAACAAAATCACTTCCGACCTACTGCGTGGCCATACCGATACGATGATTTTACGGCTCTTATGCGAAGCTGATCGCTACGGCTACGAGATTGT
>PMLN01000385.1 GCA_003158885.1 Anaerolineae bacterium | reverse complement strand
CAGGGTCACAGGACGACACGGTGAAGTTGCGAGAAGTAAAGCTGCCCTAATGCAGCACATTTTTTCATTACCCAAAACTGCCAAGTACCGCGTGCAGTGGATGATGGGAATGCTGCGGCATGGTGCAGGCAGGCATTTTTCTGGTTTGGAGCTTTTTCTACATCTCAGCAGAATCCATGCCTGCCCCACCGCCGCTACCCTGTGAAGAACACACAGGGCTTACGCAAACCGTTGGCTTACCCCTTGCACACCAAGTCAAGAAGGTAAAAAGCAGCTCAATACTTCTAATTTTTACGTGCTATACTTTAAGAAATAAGATGAACGCCCCGAAAATTTTATCTGTACAAGCCCTTGAAAATAAAAGACTATTGGTTAAATTTGTCAATGGCGTTGAGAAAATCTATGATTGTTCTCCATTGCTCAATATAGAGATGTTTCAGGCGTTAAAACATGAAGCGTTTTTCAAATCGGTAAAAGTTGATTCAGGCGGCTATGGAATCTCATGGAATGATGACGCCGATTTGAGCGAGTACGAACTTTGGACAAACAGTGTCGAAACCGTTTCGGTATTGGCATAGGTAACTATACTGAGCGTGGGCACAAACTGCGGTTTTCTGCAACTTGTTCGCGGGGCTAACCCACAGGGTGCTNNCGCAACTACGAAGTTCCCATTGAAGCCTGTTGAGCAAAAACGCAATCTATGCCCGTGTTGAATATATTAATCTCAGAGCAAGCCAACAAAGCGTACACTGGATGGGGCTTTCGGGCGACTCTATCATACTTATGGCTTCACCACTTTATCCGTGATCTTCAAGGCTTCATCCAAAACATCAAAGCCTTCTTTTAATTGTTCTTCTGTAATAATCAAGGGCGGGATAATGAGCGCGGTGTGCCAGTGAATATCCAAATACAAGCCGTGATCGAAGCAATATTTTTTGAAGGCCGCCATCTCCGGACTTGAACCATTCCAGGGCGCCATTGGCTCCTTGGTCTTGCGATCCTTGACCAATTCGATAATCCCGAACAACCCAATCGAGCGGACATCGCCAACAGAAGGATGATCCTCGCCCAAGTCTGTCAACATGCGTTTCAACACGGGGCCCATGGCGGCAGCATGTTCAATCAAGTGATCCTGCTTCATCACATTGATGTTGGCAATCGCGGCGGCCAATGAAATGGGATGGGAGGTATAGGTCAACCCAGATTTATAAGCAATCTCGTCGAAATGCGCGGCGATCTGCGGCTTCATGGCGACCGCGCCCAGAGGTGCATAGGCCGAGGTAAGCCCTTTGGCCATAGTCATGATATCGGGCACAACGTTCCAGTTGTCCACTGCAAACCATTTGCCGGTACGGCCAAAGCCGCTCATGACCTCATCCGCGATCATGACAATGCCATATTTATCGCAGAGGGCGCGCACGCCCTGCATATATCCGTCGGGAGGAATGAGAATGCCATTTGTGCCGGTCACCGATTCAATCAAGAGCGCGGCAATGGTCTCCGGCCCTTCGTATTGGATAATCTCCTCCAGATGGTTGAGATAATCGCGCGTGAACTCTGCTTCAGAAATATCAGGATTGGTGCGGTGGAAGGTCGAGCGATAACGATACGGGTCAAGGAAGTGAACCACCCCGGGCATCAACATCGGCTCCCAAGCTACACGCCGAGGGTCGCCGGTCGCAGCCATGGCACCGGCCGAGGCGCCGTGATAGGAACGATAGCGCGCCAGGATCTTATAACGGCCGGTATAGCCGCGTGCTAATTTGATGGCGTTCTCGTTAGCATCCGCGCCACCGAGAGTGAACAGGACTTTCGTTAATTGACCGCCGGGTGAAACCTCCGCAACCAGCTTGGAGGCCAGGGCGCGGACTTTGTTGGTCATACCTGGCGCCGTGTATGGAAGGGCACGCGCCTGCTCGACCATGGCTTCGATGACGCGCTCGTCACCATGACCGATATTGACACACATCGTCATCGAGTTGAAATCGAGATAGCGTTTGTCGTCCACATCCCAAAAGTAAACACCTTTGGCGCGCTTTACGGGAATCGGGTTAACCTTGGCCTGAGCCGACCACGTCCAAAAGACATGTTCTTTGGAAAGAGAGAGAATTTCATCATCGGGAAGATCAAACATTTTATTTATCCTCATGGTAGGGGCACAGCGGTGTGAGCTAACCACCGAGTCTCAAAGTCACTAAGAATCCCTTGGGATTTAGCGGCTTCGCGACTTTGTGGTATATCAAGCCCGCTGTTCGGGACACTCCCTATCTCACTGCGCCTCTTCAGATTTTTCAAACAAATTATAATCCTCCCGCCCATGCCATCCTTTCCATTCAAACGCGTTGTGGTGGTCGGTACAACCAGTTCAGGCAAATCCACGCTGGCGAAGAATCTCGCAGAGCACTTCTCCCTGGATTTCATCGAACTGGATGCGCTGTATTGGGAGCCGAACTGGAAGGAGGTTAAGGATGAGGTTTTCCGCAGGCGCGTCGAAACAGCGACCGAAGCCGAACGCTGGGTGGTGGCCGGAAATTATCGCGCGGCACGCGACCTCGTCTGGCCGCGCGCAGAGGCCGTGATCTGGCTCGATTATCCATTATGGACAATTTTTTGGCAGATGACGCGCCGCACACTCACCCGCTGGTGGAAAAGGGAGTTGCTGTGGGGAACCAATTACGAGAATCTATTTACACATTTTAAGATCTGGTCGGACGATTCGCTCTATCATTGGTTGTTCAAAACGTATTGGATGCGGAAGCGCGAATTCCCGCTGTTATTTGCCCTGCCGGAGAATGCTCACTTGAGAATCATCCATTTAAGATCACGGGAGGAAACCAAAGAATGGGTAAAGACGTTCAGCAGCGAAGCGCGTTCAGCTTCGTTTGCGGAACCAGACAATCAGTTGAGTCAATCCCAGGGCGAGGATCACGATCCATAGACCGCCCCACTCAAGACTAAACTGTTTTTTGATAAGCATGGCAAGGCTTGCCAATGTCATGCCGAGGATGGCGAGTAGGCTGACCCGCACGAGATGACGCGTTTCCAAGCCGCGCCGCTCCCCGCCTGAGGGCATGAAGCGGACTTTATTCCAGAAGTAGGTCAAGTCAAAAGCCAACATTCCGCCGATGGCGCCCGCGAACATCCAGCCGGGTGGANNAACGCCAACGCTGCCAAACCGCAAACAGCCATAAGAAGCCCAGGAGAATGATCCAGCGCACAAGCAGCGCGAAGCCTGCCAGAAAATATCCGAAGGCAAGCGAGCCGACACCAAACACAATGCTAAACAGCAAAGCAAAAAAGGTCATAGGATCTTCCCCATTCGAAGACTGAACCGGATCGTGCTGCGTAAATGGATTTGCACGGCAATCCTTACAAAACGAAAGTCGGAGAACCTTGTTCCATCACTCCATATCTTTGACATTGGTAAACCGATTATATCAAGGCCAGTCCAAAACAAAAGCCACCTCGGATCGAGATGGCTTTTGTTGTTTCAAAAGTTTAACAGGTCGAAGAGGTCTAACAGGTCGGAGAGGTCTAACAAGTCGAAAAGGTCTCCCTTGAGAGTTTCCATTCCCTACCCTTGAAAAACAGGGAGTAGATAAAATCGTGGGCTAATTTTTCAACACACTTGTACTTGCACCAAGTGCAGGCAGAGATCACAAGCGCTTTGCGTGGTGAATGATTCAGAAACCCACGAAATTAGCCGCTCTTGAAAAACGCCAGGGCTTACGCGGGGGCAGAACCGCATTTATATCGTGGTTGAATTTTTTGCCACACTTGTACGTACACCAAGTGCAGGCGGATTACCACAGATTTTCACGGATTCTGAGTCCCAATCTGTGGTAATCCGTGAATTCTGTGGCCGGTTTTTAAGAAGAATGGTGAACACCACGGTTGATTGCAGTGCTACCAAGGACCAGGGC
>PMLN01000088.1 GCA_003158885.1 Anaerolineae bacterium | reverse complement strand
TACGCGGCCTGGGCCTGGGTGGATGATGTGAAGCATATGGCCGCGGTGAATATCGGAACCAATCCAACCTTCACGCCCGACCAGCAAACACCCAATGTGGAAGCCCATATCCTGGATTTCAACCGGGATATATACAGAAAAGATGTCAAGCTGGAATTTGTAATGCGTTTGAGGGATGAGTTGAAATTCGATTCAGTGCACGCCTTGATCCGTGAGATCCAACAGGACATAAAACAGACGCGCAGGATATTGCAGGCACAATGAAGCAGGGTGTAAACAAAGGCTGGTTGACGGAATATACCTGCGGTTGTAAACTTGACAAAACTTCCAGGAAGGAAACCACTCAATGAACCAGCCCGCCTCTTTTACTCCGTCCCCATCCAAAAATGATCCCACCCAATTGAACCAGGCGATGGCAAACGCCATCCTCCAGCGCCGAATGAAAGCCGGCGCGAGCAACTTTTACTTTATCGGCGGTTTATCCGTGCTCAATTCATTCATGTCCGCCTTTGGAGGCGGGGTGACCTTTGTCGTTGGCCTGGCGCTCACGCAATTTGTAGATGTGATGGCCATCGGCTTAGGCCAGGCTTCTCCCGACATGGCATTTCCGATCAAGATCATCGGGCTTGTGTTGAGCATCCTGATCTCAGGCGTCATAGCTCTCTTTGGATTCTTTGCACGCAAAGGTCAAAATTGGGCGTTCCTGACCGGCATGATCATTTATGGAGTGGACGCCCTGATCATGCTGGCCTTCCAGGATTGGCTGGCATTCGCTTTTCATCTCTTCTTCATGTGGGGCTTGTTTACGGGTTGGCAAGCCCTTAACAAATTGCAGAAAAACATGCCAAAGCCTGTATCGGATTTTCCACAAGACATCGGTGTCTCATAGATCCAGAGCGGCCACGAGGCCGCTCTTATTTTATAATTCATCCAATTCTGAAAGGACATCCTATGCCCGACCGACAAATTTATCTGCTTTCACCCAAGGAACACAGCCCGGAGACCATCGCGGTGGCATTTGCCAAGACCTCGCGCTCGCCCGAATCGTTTCGCGAGATCGCCGCAGGCCTGAGCGATGAAAAGTCAGCGCAATTTCACGAAAAATGGGTGGTCGGCTTTGGACACGCTTCCGTGGCTGAACATGCAGTTTTGCACATTGCCTTTGAGAACGTATCGCGCCTGGCAATTGAAAGCATCGAATCCAACCGATTAGCCTCGTATACGGAGAAGTCCACCCGCTATCAAAAATGGGGAACGGATAATTTTTTCATTCCATCGGAATTGGATGGGCATCCGCTGTGGAACGAATTTATCGCGACCTGCCGCCACCTGTTCCAAACCTACAGCGACTCACTCAACCCGCTACGGGCACTTGTCCTTCAACGCGCCCAGCGCCGCGAGAACGAATCGGAGGAAGCGCTGGACCGCCGTGTGCGTTCTCAGTACGTGGATGTATGCCGCTTTCTTTTACCCGCCGCGTCGCTGGCCAACGTGGGCATGACGGCCAACGCGCGCGTGCTGGAAAATATGATCCGCAAAATGCTTTCGCACGAACTGGTAGAAGTCCGCAGAATCGGCGAGGAAGTCAGGGCAGTTGCCAAGGCTGAAGTGCCGACATTGGTGAAATATGCGGACGCGGCGCAATATCTGGTTGAAACAAAAAAAGAAATGGGTGAATCGATAATCGGGAATCGGGAATTGGATCATCGAGCATCGGATTGGTTTTCATTGGTTGATTACGATAAAGACGGCGAGGAGAAAATCCTAGCCGCAACTTTATACCGCTTTGGAGGAATGCCGTTTGACGAAGCGCGGACATACGTCAAATCACTTGATGAATCCCAGCGCGCTCAACTGGCAGACGCCTTACTTAAACGATTGGACGAGCACGACATTCCGCTGCGCGAGTTGGAATATGCAACTTATACGTTTGACCTGGTGATGGATCAGGGCGCATACGCCGAGTTCAAGCGCCACCGCATGATGACACAGACGCCGCAGATGCTAACCACCCGCCTGGGATATGCAACCCCACGACTGATCGAGGAAGCCGGCTTCAGACCGGAGTACGAGGCGGCCATGAAATCGGCGGCTGAGATGTATGAAAAATTATATGCCTTCAATCCGCAAGTCGCCCAATATATCGTTCCCAATGGATATTATCGCCGTGTGCTGGCGCAGTTCAATTTGCGCGAGGCCTATCATTTCTGCCAACTGCGCGCCGCCTCGAATGCACATTTTTCCATCCGGCGAATTGCCTATCGCATTGCCGAAGAACTTAACCGGGTCCACCCGGCCCTGACGCGTTTCATGCACCTGCCAGATGAAACATGGCAAGGCATTGAGGAAAAATATTTCACAAAATAAGCAAAGGCGAAGTAATGACGCCCTTGCAATTAATCATCACCTTCCCGCTTTTCGATCCCAAAAATCTTATCCATTCTTTCCAATATCTCAGGCGTTAACTTCGGCTCGACCTCAACCGCCTTCATATTCTCGTGGACTTGACCCACACGGCTGGCCCCGGTGATCACCGTACTGACAAATGGATTCTTTAAACACCAGGCGAGGGACAGTTGCGAGAGCGTGCAGTCGAGTTCCTTTGCAATCGGCTCCAGGGCACGCACCCTGGCAAGCTTATCCTGATCGGTCAACTGATTTTTAAGCCAGCCGTATCCCTTAAGCGTGCCGCGGCTATCCTGGGGGATTCCGCTGCCATACTTACCGGTCAGCAGGCCGGATGCGAGCGGACTAAACGTTGTGGCACCGTATCCGCGTTCCTGATACAACCGGGCATAATCCCCTTCAAAGCGGCGGCGCATAAACAAGTTATATTCCGGTTGTTCCATGACAGGCTTATGCAGATGATGCCGCTCCGCGATCTCAATCGCCGCAACGATCTCCGAGGCCGCCCATTCGGAGGTGCCCCAATACATGGCTTTTCCCCATTCAACGATGTTGTGCATCGCCCAGACCGTCTCTTCGATGGGCGTGGTCGAGTCGGGACGGTGGCAAAAGATCAGGTCGACATAATCCAGTTGAAGCCGCTGGAGCGAACCGTTGATGCCTTCGATCAAGCGCTTCCGGTTGAGCGTGCTCTTTTCGTTGACGCCCTCATTCAAGCCCCAATAGAATTTGGTTGAGACGAGATAACTGCCGCGTCGCCAGGCGAGTTTCTTAAGCGCCTTACCCATGACTTCTTCCGATTTTCCGCCGGAGTAGACTTCCGCGTTATCAAAGAAGTTGACACCCGCCTCGTAAGCCGCAGACATACATTCCAGTGCGGCTTTCACATCCATTTGATTTCCAAAGGTAACCCACGAACCAAGCGAGAGTTCACTAACGCGAATACCTGCACGTCCGAGATGACGATATTCCATTCTGCCTCCAATAATTTGCATCCCGTTGCGAGCGCCTAAAAAGTGCGTGGCAATCTGATGTAACAATCAACTGCTTGTTTGAGGAGATTGCTTCGGGAAGAACACCCTCGCAACGACATTCGATTTTAACTGTCTCTATTATAATCACCCCCATGCGAAAGCTTCTGATCCTAAGTATTTTCCTCGCCACCGCCTGCGGAACAAGCGTATCCAATGCGACACCCGCTCCGATCAACATCAAGCCCTACCTGACGATGACACCCAGCGCCACCGCTGCGCGCCCGGACGGAATAGTGGTTTCCGCCAAGACCCCCCTGCCTTCGCCGACGCCCTTCACATACACGATCAAGTCCGGCGATACGTTGAGCCAGATTGCGCAGAAATTCAATATTTCTCTTAATGCGTTAACAGCGGCCAATCCCAACGTGAACCCGAACTCCATGTCCATTGGGCAGGTCATCAAGATACCGAGCACCTTGCAAAACTCAGCAAACGAAGCGACGCCAACGCCGGCGCCCTTCCCTATTAAACAAGTCGCCTGCCATCCGACTTCAGATGGCGGCATGTGGTGTTTTGTTTTGATTACCAACAGTTCAGCGAGCATCATCGAAGATGTGACCGCGCAGATCACACTAATGGACGCCGACGGAAAATCCATTGCGGGTCAAACCGCGACGCTTCCGCTGGATATTTTACAACCCAATTCATCCCTGCCGCTGACCACTTATTTTGCGCCCGATATTCCATTGAACGCGAAACCACAGGTACAGATCCTGACTGCGATTCAAATCCAGCCGAACGATGTGCGTTATCTCCCGGCAACATTGCAGAATACAACTGTCAAAGTGGATGAATCAGGATTAACCGCGCAGGTCAACGGCCAGGTTGTTTTGTCTGGATCATCCCCCAGCCCGGCAAAATTGGTCTGGGTTGCGGCAATTGCGTACGATGATGAGGGAGAGGTCGTCGGCGCCCGGCGCTGGGAATCAACTTCCAATTTATCTGCAGGAAGCAGTCTGCCGTTTTCATTTATGGTTTCTAGCATCGCGGGATCCATTTCGCGCGTGGAATTTGCGGTGGAAGCAAGACCCTGACCCACGGCTTTCATCCGGACCGCGCACGCGGCCTGGATGAAAGCTTATTTATCATTATGAAAGAGAAAACGAAGGGGCGGGGAATTACTTTCCAGCCAACGACATATATCTCTCAATGGATATTTGAATGGGTGTCAGTACAAAGCCCTTCACGTAGGGCTTGACCAACATATAAGAGAGGCTATTTGTCGTGAAGAGTACGGGGGCGTCATCCACAATCATTTGCTCAGCCTGCTGATACATCTGAATGCGTTTGTTCACATCCTGTTCCGTGCGCGCAGCCTCCAGCAGTTGATCAAGTTTGGGGTTGCTGTAATTGCCGGTGTTTTGCTGTGTGCCGGTGTGGAATAAAACGTCGGCAAAGTTTTCAGGATCAGGATAATCAGCACACCAGCCGCCGTTAAATAATTGTCCATGATGTCCGGAGTAAAGCTGATCTAAATAAAAATCAGGCTCCACGTTTTCGACGGTGATGGTCACACCCAGATACTGCTTCCACATTTGAGCCAGCGCCGCGGTTCTCGAATTGATATAGGAACCGATGCCTGCTTCCGTGTAAACAATGGGAGGCAGGGCTGAAGCGCTTCCATACTTGGATTCGGCCAATAACTGGAGGGCACGCTGCGGGTCGAAGGGAAGACCTTCGAGCGCCGGATTGAAGCCGGGAAGACCGGGTGGATAAAATCCAATGGCGGGCAAGGCATGCCCATTCATGACCACATCAACGTACTTTTGGCGGTCAAATGTCATGCTAAAGGCCTGCCTCACTTTTACATCATCGAACGGTGGTTTGGTCACATCGAAGACCACATAGCCAGTGCAAAGGCTAACGCCCGAATAAAGCTCGTTATGCATAGGCTCGGATGGATCCAGGAAGCGATCCACAGAGTAGACGCTTGTCATATCTATCTTGCCTGATTCATACAGCCGCTGACTATCACCCTGATTGATTTGATAGATCACGTATGGAATATGGGGTTCCCCCAAATAAAAGTCGGCGTTGGATTGATACACGATCCTTTCGCCGTGTTTCCACTCGACAAGTTTGTATGGTCCGGTGCCGTTTGGCCGATAGACCCAATCAGATCCCGACTCAACATTTTCCTTATCCACCACAAGCGCGACGCCTGCGGTGAGCTTGAGCAGGAAGTATGGCTTGGGCGCATCAATCGTAACCTGCAATGTACGATCGTCAAGCGCTTTCAGGCCAGTGATCGAGTTAGACTGCCCGGCGTGCATCTCTTTGACGCCGACAATATCACCGAGATACGTCAGCACTGTGTCCGATTTTTTCAGTGGAAGGGCAGCGCGTTCCCACGAATAAATCACATCCTGTGCAGTGACGGAACGTCCATCCTGAAATCTGGCGCCCGGTCGAAGATGGAAAACATAAACGGTTCGAACTGAATTGATATCCCAACTTTCTGCCAGGTCGGGAATGAGATTGAGCTGTGGGTCAAACGCGACCAGACCGCTGAAAGCAAGCTGATCACCCGATCCGTGAGTGGTAGCGGGGTCATAATCGCGCGGATTGCTGCTCTCCCCTGCCTCCATGACCAACGCCTGATTCATCGGCAATTGGAACGGCCTTTCCGCGGAGGCGCTGCCTGCCGTGCCGGCCAAAATCAAAAACACAGCCAACAAAATAATGAGATTACGAAGTCTTTTCATCTTTTCCTCCCGGCCGCTTTCGTAGGATGAGTACGAAAGCGATGATTATCGCCACAAAGATCACGAACAGCCCACAGGAAACCAAGCCCAGCACGAGAGGCAGGTTTTCAACCGGAGGAGGATAGACACTATTTGTCGGTATTGGTGTTGGGGAACTAGTTGGAGTGGGAGTATTTGCCAGTAGAGCGCCGGAAACTGGCACAATCGTCGGAACGATTGTCGGCGTGGAAACCGGGGTGGATTTAGCAGAGGCCGTATGCGGCCTGGCTCCGATGTTTTGCCGCCATGCCCCTTCGAGACCTTCGACATCGAAACCATAGTCTTGTGTGAGCGCCTCGTCCACAGTGCTGCCATCACGCAAGGCAATCAGAAGCACAGTCATTTTGTCACGGCCATAAGTTCCAATCAGGAATTTGACAATGCTGTACGACTCACTGTAGGAGAGATTCGCCTTGTCGGCGATCTCGGAGAAGCCGGAGCTTAAAGAACGAACCGAAAGCAGTTGGTCTTCTGCAACGGCCTGATCGAACTGCTTCTGGGAAGCGGGATCAAGATCGCCTTCGGAATAAACAGCCAGTCCCTCGTTGAGCCACGTGGGCATAACGCCGAGACACGTGAAGGTAAAGTGACCCACCAGCACATGTGTCAACTCATGTACCTCCGCCCGGTATCCCCAGCTCAAGTCGGCAGGCGAGATGCCTATGATGACAATGTTATATTCAGGGAAGGCCTCACCGCCGGTCCAACTTGGCTCGTAAAGGATGGCAGCCTTCATTTCACTGGTGTCGGCATATATGTACATGTCAATCGGCTGGTCGGTGCTGAGACCTGCGTCTTTCTCGACGCGCGCCAAGCCGCTATCAGCGGTGTTGAGCAGATCACGCGCGAAGCTCTGATCGCTTTGATACCAATGCAGGCGGATATCGCCTTCGGTCAATGTTTGCCAGTTGTGGACGGAATCCAGCCAAGTGACCGTCTTTTGCTCGCTGACGGTTTCCTGGCCCGATGCATCTGTGTAACGCCAACGCCACCAGATCTGCGCACCCGGCGGCAGAGAACCCGATTGATGCATATCCCAGGTCCATTCAACGCTGACAGAGGTATCCGAAGAGAATTTTGGGAAAGCTTCGGCAATGACCTGACCGCAGGTTTCCTCCTGGTTTCCGTATTCCAGTACCACCGAGGTGATTTTGAGGCTACTTTGAAGATTTGCGTGAAACGTGATGGTATTGGGGAAATTGAGCGTGGCTTGGTTGTTCGACAGAGCCGCTACAGAGGAAGCAGAAACAGGTTGAAATGCGGAAAGAAAAACTACGATCAGAATCGGAAATACAATTAACTTTGTGTGCATAGATTTTTCCCGACCACAGATTTCTTCGTAGTATAACACGATGTTAAAAAGCTTTCAGAGGCCGCATGTTCAGCATAAAAGATCGAAATCTCATTCGAGACCATGTATTTCAAATGGCCGCATCCGCTGCACGCGTCGTTTCGGGCGCCGTTGTGGGTTCGCTCGCCTTGGGAGAAGGAGATCGCTGGTCGGACCTTGACCTGACCTTCGCGGTTGCAGATAGCTGCCCTGTCAGTGATGTGCTCGATGATTGGACGCAGGAACTCACCGGGAAATTCGATGCCGTTCAGCTATTCGACCTGCCAAGCGGGGCCGTCCATTTACCGTGTGTTTTTGCTCCCAGGATGCCTGCAATTTGATCTCTCGTTCACGCCGGCTTCTAAATTCGGGGCGAGCGGCCCAAAATTCAAACTGCTCTTCGGTAATTCCGTGGAAAGACCGTATGTTCAGCCGCCTTCAGCGCATGAACTCTTTGGCTATGCAGTGCATCACGCGCTGCGGGCGCGCTTTTGAATCGAACGCAGGCGTTTCTGGCAGGCCAAGTACTGGATCAGCGGCGCCCGCGATTATGCCCTCAGCCTCGCCTGCCGAAGACGTGGACTACCGGTTGTTCACGGCAGAGGCTTCGACAATCTTCCTACTGAAGTGCGCGAGGCGTTCAGCAATACACTGGTCACTTCACTGGAGAGGAACGAATTGCTGCGCGCGCTCGGCAATGTCATCAATGGATTGTTTCATGAAGCAGATGAAGTTAAAGAATTGGCCGATAAAGTAGAGCCGAGAATGAGGGAGTTAACCGCTGTGTGGGATAACTGAATTCCCCAAACCTTTTGGACTTCGAGCCTTCGTAGATATACTCATAACAAACTCGTGGTTTTCTCAAGATCAAAGAACGAACCGCCAAGCGCGCAAAGATCGCGAAGAAAAAAAACAAGAATCTTAGCGAACTTTGCGTGCTTCGCGTTAAAAAATGGCAAAGCATAGATTCACCATGGACCTTGAAAAGGTTCTGGTAACGAACTTCCCCCAACGCTGAGTTTGCGCGGAGTTTGTTATCAGGGTAAACCCCTTACCCAAAAGGATGGAACAAAATTGGATATGCCGTGTGACAATTGACTGAACCTTTTTCAGCATCTATTAATCTCGACATGTAGAATGAAGATTGTTTATAATTTCCCCTTTGTAAATTGGAGGCAGTTCATGGGACGTACAAAATTTATCGTCGGCGGGGTGTTGATCCTCGCGGCGGTGATCTATCTGATCTTCTCGGCTACGAAGGCCAACGCCGAATACTTCCTGACGGTTGATGAGCTGAAAGCCAAAGGCGCCACCCTCACCGGCCAGAACGTGCGCATCTCAGGCGCGGTCGTCGGCAACACCATCCAATATGACCCGAATTCGCTCACATTGACCTTTGACGTTGCCCAGGTTCCCGGCGATCAAAAGGAAGTGGATGCCGAAGGCGGATTGGCGGCTGTCTTGCACGCGGCGGTCATTGACCCGAACCGGGCGCGGCTCAAGATCATTTACAACGGTCCCAAGCCTGATCTCCTAAAGGATGAAGCGCAAGCCATCATGACCGGCCATCTCGATTCCAATGGGGTCTTTCACGCCGACGAATTACTGCTCAAGTGTCCCACCAAATATCAGGAGGCGGTACCCAATCAGGCCGGTTGATCGAAGAAAGCCGGAGAGACATAAGCGCTTCGCGTTTCGTTTTCCAGAGGAGTTTTATGGTTGCTGACATAGGTTACGGAGTTATCTTCATTGCTTTTCTGGTCGCGCTCTATAGTGTGGGCGCGGCCATTTATGGTGATAGAACAAAATCGGCCGGCTGGGTTGAGTCGGCCCGCCGCGCCATGCTATTGTTGTGGCCGCTTATTTCTATTTCCGCCGCGGCCCTGATCTACTTGCTGGTCACAAACCACTTTGAGGTTTCCTTCGTCTATGAAGTGATCAGCCGGGATATGCCCACCTATCTCAAAATTACAGCCTGGTGGGGAGGACAGGCCGGCTCGCTGGTATTCTGGTCGTGGTTGATGTCCGCTTTCGCTTCGCTGGTCACCCTGCGCAAATGGGACCGCGACCGCGAATTTCTGCCATGGGTCATTGTGGTTACCTCTCTTACCACGGCGTTCTTCCTGGCTCTGGTTGTCTTTTACGAGAACCCATTCGCTGAATTTTGGCGGGGGCCGGATGGGAAATTGATCGCCGATGCAAGCGGGAATGCCATCAAAAGCATGTTTGCGCCCATGCTCAACGCGAGCCTGGCCATCCCAACGGACGGAAATGGACTGAATCCATTCCTGCGGAATCCGGGCATGATCATTCATCCGCCCATGCTGTATCTTGGGTTTGTATCCTTCGTGATCCCATTTGCCTTCGCCATTGCAGCCCTCATCACCGGCCGCACCGATGATCGCTGGATCCGCATCACGCGCCGCTGGACATTATGGGCCTGGTTATTCCTTTCGTGCGGTCTGGTGCTCGGCAGCCGCTGGGCATATGATGTGTTGGGCTGGGGCGGTTTCTGGGGATGGGACCCGGTGGAAATCGCGGCATTGATGCCATGGTTGACCGGAACCGCCTTTTTACATTCCGTGATGATCCAGGAAAAGCGCGGAATGCTGAAACAATGGAATATGCTCCTTATCATCCTGACCTATGCGCTGGTCATCTTCGGAACCTTCCTGACCCGCTCCGGCATACTCTCTTCGGTGCATGCCTTCGCGGAAAGCGCCATCGGTCCGGCCTTTTTCACCTTCATTGGCATTACTTTCGTTGGATCCATTGCATTATTAATCTATCGCTGGCCCGACCTACGCGGCGAGACAGAGATGAAATCCATGCTCTCGCGCGAAGCGCTTTTCCTGCTCAACAACCTGCTATTCATCAGCGTACTGGTTGTATGTTTCTGGGGTGTGGTCTTTCCGATCATTTCCGAGATATTCACCGGCCAAAAGGTGACCGTCGGGCCGCCGTTCTATCAAACCGCCACCGGACCGCTTTTTGCCGGATTAATGTTATTGATGGGTGTTGCCCCACTTTCAGCATGGGGACATTCCAGCCTCAAAACATTGGGACGCGCCATTTGGAAATCCGTCATTGCGGCGCTGGTCATCACAATCTTCCTATTCTTCACTTACACCGCCAATCCCATCGCACTGGTTGCTTTCTTTCTCGTGGCGATGGTTATCCTGGTAACTCTACAAGAATTCTGGCGCGGTACAGCTGCCCGCATGAAGGCGCAAAGTGAAAATGCCTTCACTGCCTTTTGGCGTTTGGTAGGACGTGACCGCCGGCGTTATGGCGGGTATGTCATCCATCTCAGCATGATGTTGATGGCGATCGGCATCCTGGGGATCAACCTTTTCCAAATCCAAACCCAGGGAACGGTCCCGGTAAACAGTTCTTTATCGTTAGGCGGCTATACCGTCAAATACGACTCGGTGGCCCAGTTCCCCGGCCCGGATGGGCAGCAAGTGACGCGTGCAGTGGTCAGTGTTTATCAAGGTAATAATTATCTGGGCGATTTATATCCGCGCATTGATTATTACCCGACCGAAAAACAAAATATGACCATCCCCGGTGACCGTCCAACCTTGAAAGACGATCTCTATATCATTCTTGTGGACTGGCAGCCTACATCCACCAATGGCGCGACCTTCAAAATCTTCGTCAACCCATTGGTGAACTGGCTATGGATCGGAGCAATCATCTTCCTGTTCGGCATCATCTTTGCGGCCTGGCCCGACCGGGATGCAGAACGTGTTCCGGCGCGGTCGCACCACATTCACCAGCCGGATGCCAACCAAACCGGTGCGGCGGATTAATGGAAGACGCAATGAGTAAAATGCAAAACTCCAAAACGCAAGGACGCAAAACACAAAACGCAATTGCGTTACCCATTTTGCTGGCCTTGACATGCGGGCTTGTGCTGGCAAGCCAACCTTATCAAAAAGTTTTTGCGCAACAACCCGTGCCAACGCCATCGGACGATCAGGTAAATCAAATTGCCCATCAATTGTATTGTCCCGTCTGCGAGGATACGCCTCTGGATGTATGCCCCACGGAAGCCTGCCGTCAATGGCGCGACTTGATCCGCCAGCAGCTTTCCCAGGGTTGGACAGAACAACAGATCAAACAATACTTTGTCCAGCAATACGGCGTACGCGTACTGGATGAGCCGCCTCAAACCGGGCTCAACTGGCTGATCTACATCCTGCCGCCGGTCATCATCCTGGCGGGCGCCTTCATCCTCTTCCGTGCGTTGAGGATGTGGACAAAACCCGGATCGGCCTCCGCTGCTTCGGGGTCGAAGGATGAGACGGTGAAGGATGAATATGTCGCACGCTTTGAAGAAGAATTAAAGAAAAGAAAGTAATGTTCCAGCCGCCATCCCTGGCGGCGATCCTGTATAGAGGCGGCACATTGAGCCACGCTATGGAAAATAACCTATGAACGAAAGTACACTCAGCACTCCACGCCGCGGCGTTCCGCTGTGGGCACAAATCATCATCTGGGTCTCCCTGCTGGCCTTGCTGGGAATCGTCGCCGTGGAGTTGAACCGGTCGCAACAAGGTCAAGTTGGACGCGGCGATAAGATCAGCAATTTTACAATGCCCTTGTTCAGCGGATACGAATTGAACGGACAGAACCAGTTCAATCTTGCCGATTATCATGGTAAAGTTGTGATGGTCAATTTCTGGGCATCCTGGTGCAAGCCCTGTGAACAGGAAGCCGCCGACCTGGAACAGGCCTGGCAATTTTATAGAAGCGATGGCCGCGTGGTTTTCGTCGGCGTAGACTATGTGGATACCGAACCGAAGGCGCGTGCCTATCTGGCCAAGTTCAGCATTACATTTCCCAATGGCCCGGACCTTGGAACGCGCGTCTCACAATTATTCCGCATCAAGGGTGTGCCGGAAACGTATTTCATCGACCCGCAGGGTATTCTGCAATACGCGCAAATCGGGCCATTTTCCTCGGTGGATGATATTAAATCCATTATTAACCCGTTGTTGAAGTAGGAGGGCTTGTGGATCTCAGTGCAATTCTTTTGCTGATCGCCCTGTTGTTGGGTGTAGGCTTATATCTGGCCGCGCCTTTGATCTTCGATTCAAAACCATACAGCGCGAAGGAGGAATCTGGCGAAATTTCCTCCCTCATGGCTGAACGCGACCGTGTCATCAACTCCCTGCAGGAGCTTGATTTCGATTTCAATCTAGGTAAAATTCCGAAAGAAGATTATCCTCCGCAGCGCGCCGAACTCCTTCAAAAAGGAGCGGATATCCTGCGTAAACTGGATACCATACTTCCACAGCCGATCAGTGATGACAAAGTAGAGATGCGGATTGAACGTGCCGCGGCGGCACGCCGGGCCGATGCCGGCATTCAAGCTGAACCGCCGTCGGATGATGAAGTCGAATCGATGCTGGCCACGCGGCGAAAAGCGCGCAAGAGCAAGTCTTCAGGTTTTTGCCCAAAATGCGGTAAAGCGGTTCTGGTCACAGATCAATTCTGCGCCAATTGCGGGAAAGCCTTAAAATAAAAACACACAGCGCACAATGTGAGGAATGCGTTTTGTGTTTCATAAAAAGGAAACCATGAAATTTCGCCTTGTACTTATCATCGCCGCACCCATTATTTTTCTGGCGGGGTGCAGCCTTGCTTCGGATATTACGCCGCCGCCCAATTACGTTTCGCCAACTCCCCTGCCGACGCTGGGAGCCTTGTATCCCGCTTCCGCGCCCGACGTTCAAAACGGTGCGGCGATCTTCGCACAGAACTGTGAGCCATGTCATGGAGATACCGGACTCGGCAATGGGCCTCAAAGCCAGCAATTGCCTGTCACGGTTCCCGCCCTGGGCCTGGCGGATACAGCCCGCTCGGATTCGCCCGCGCAATGGTTTACCACCGTTTCCCAGGGAAACCTGGACCGCTTCATGCCGCCTTTCATCGGAGACTTGAGCGATCAGGATCGCTGGGATGTTGTCTCTTACGCGTTAACCCTTCACACCAAGCCGGATCAAATCGCGCAGGGCAAAGCGCTGTTCGATGCAAATTGTCCCAATTGCGCCAGCAAGTACATCAACCAGAAAACGATGGCCGCGTTATCTGAAAATGACATCATTCGAATCATCAAGAACGGCCAGGGAGATATTCCCGCTTTCGGAAAAAATTTCAGCGACGTTCAGGCATTGGAGGCGGCGATGTATATCCGCACCCTGACCTTCGCAGCCGCACTTCCCACCGCAGCGCCGACAGCGACTATCGTTTCGACCACTGTTCCTCCAACGGCAGGCGGGACGGTTTCGTCACCCACGCTTACCAGTGCAACAACCGCCCCGACCGCAAACACGCAGGCCGTGAGCGCAACCCCCCCATCTGAAACGAGCACTGACTTCACCCTGCTCAAAATGGATCAGATACACATTTATAGCGATTTTGCCACACAAGGGCAGGTGCAATTCATCGAAATTTATGTGTTCACGAACCCAAGCAATAAAACGGTCATCGTTTCCAGCGATGGTGTGACGATTCCCTTCATCAAGTTCCCGGAAGGCGCACAAAATACAGGCTATGAACCCGATTCAAACAGCGCACAACTCGTGGCCGCCGGCAACGGTGTGGCTGCGCCGCCTAATAGTAATCCGTATGCCATCATTGCATTCTTCAGCCTGCCATACAGCGGTCAATTGGAAATTAAGCAGCCGTTTGAAACGGCTACTCCTTCCGTGCTCCTGCTTATGCCGGAAGGGATCACGGTAACAGGCAATCAACTGGCGAGCGCAGGCATCGTCGCAATCCAGAACAATAACTATCAGGAATTCTCGGCTAATGACTTCCACACCGGTGATGTGTTGGACTTCACCGTGAGCGGTACGCCCAAGGTCAGTACGACCACATCCGCCAATAACTCACCGGCAGGACTCTTTATCGGCGCAGGCGTACTGGGCTTGGCATTAATTGGTGCGGGCGCCTGGTTCTTTTTCCGAGACCGGAAAAACCCTCAGAACGTGGAAGAGGAAGATGATGAAGATGAATTCGAGTCGGCAGATGAAGTCATGGATGCCATCCTTGCGCTGGATGATCTGCATTACGCCGGCAAGATCAATGAAGAAGCCTATCAAAAGCGGCGCGCGGTACTGAAAGAGATTCTCAAAGGAATGATGTAACAGCCATTACTCAACAACCGAACATGATCACTGTTCATAAACTATTCAAGCGCTTCGGTATGAAAACCGTTCTGCGCGGTCTGGACTTTGAAGTCCAGCCGGGCGAGTTTGTCGCATTGCTGGGTCCAAACGGCGCAGGAAAGACAACCTTTATGCGCATCCTGTCATCGCTTTCGCGGCCTTCACTCGGTACGGTCAGCGTGGCGGGCTATCGTTTACCAGATCAAGCCGCGGCAGTGCGCGCCCGCCTGGGTGTGGTCTCGCATTTGCCCCTGCTCTACGGCGACTTGACCGCTGAAGAGAATCTGCGTTTCTTTGGAAGGATGTATGGCGTTCAGGACATCGAAGGCCGGATCACGGAGGTGCTTGAATTAATCGGCCTGGCAGAGCGCCGACGCGACCTCGTCCGCACTTTTTCGCGCGGGATGCAGCAGCGTCTCGCCATCGGGCGCGCTGTATTTCACGATCCCGATGTGATGTTATTTGACGAGCCGCACACAGGGCTTGACCAGGACGCGTCTGTCATGCTCGATGAGGTGCTGCGTTCGGTGGCGGCAAAAGGCCGCACCATCGTAATGACATCGCACGATCTGCTGCGGGCCGAGGATCTTGCCACACGCTTCGATATTTTGTCGCGCGGCAGTATTGCCGCATCGTCCACCCGTAAGGAACTTGGCAAGAACAATTTGCTTACATTCTATCGCGACGCACTGGCAGGTTGATATGGCTACCCGCACCTCGACAATCGTTCACAAACAATCAGCCAACCCATCATTCCTAAAAGCCACCTTTGCAATCATCTGGAAGGATGTCGCCGCCGAATTTCGTTCACGTGAAATCTTCTCGGCGATGCTGGTTTTTTCCCTGCTCGTCATTCTGATATTCAACTTTGCCCTCGAATTGGATATCGTCACACGCCAATCCGTGACCGCAGGCGTGTTATGGGTCACATTTGCTTTTGCCGGTACGCTCGGCCTCAACCGCTCGATGGCAGTCGAGAAGGACCGCGGCTGTCTCGATGGACTCCTGCTGGCCCCCGTGGACCGAGCCGCGATCTATTTCGGGAAAGTCATCAGCAATCTGGTTTTCATGTTGATCGTGGAAGCCATTGTCCTGCCGGTTTATTCGTTCCTGTATAACGTCAATCTATTCAATCCGGGTTTATTGCTGGTCATTTTGCTCGGCTCGATCGGCTACATTGCGGTTGGAACATTATTGGCAAGCATGGCAATCCAGGCACGCACACGCGATGTGCTTTTGCCAATTTTGTTGTTCCCGGTCGCGATCCCGGTTCTCATTGCCGCTGTCAAAGCCAGCGAAGGATTTCTGGCCGGCAGTGATTTCAGCACAATCTATGCGCCTCTCAGTCTTTTGATCGGCTACGATGTAATCTTCACGGCCATCCCTTACATGGTTTTCGATTACGTGGTGGAAGAGTGAATAGTAAGCGGGAATAAGCCTGGAAATTAATCGTCTGATGCGTTACATCTCAAATCATAAATAAATCCGGGATTCGATCAACTGCTTGGTCTTAATTCAAAATTTAGATTCGACAAATATAATCTACGAAAGGATAAGCATGCAATCAAAACCTCCTGCCTTAAAAATACTTGATATCTCCTCCGTGCTGGTTTTGGCGATTGCCACATACCTTGCACTCATCTACGCGCCCGAAGAAGCCGTGATGGGACAAGTACAGCGCGTATTCTATTTCCACATTGGAACGGCATGGACCGGCCTGCTGGGTTTCCTGTTCGCGGCGGGATTGGGCATTGTCTATCTCGTCAAGCAGGATATTAAATGGGACATTGCCGGAGTTGCCGCAGTGGAGATCAGCGCAGTGTTCTTCCTCATCACGATCATGCTCGGCTCCATCTGGGCGCGGCCCATTTGGAACACATGGTGGACCTGGGATCCCCGTTTAACCACCGCCGCCATTACCGAATTAATTTACATTGCCTACTTCATGCTGCGCGAAGGCATCGAAGACCCCGACCGGCGCGCCCGCTTCGGCGCGGTGTATACATTAATCGGCGGGATCAGCGCGCCGATCACCTTCTTCGCGATCCGTTTATTTCGCACCATCCACCCGGTGGTAATTGGCGGCGGCGATCCCAATGCACAAGGCACATTCGCAATGACGCCGCACATGGAAGTTGCATTCTTCTTTGGCCTGTTCGCTTTTACCGTCATCTTCATTGACTTGTTCTGGAATCGGATTCGCATGGGTCAATTGGCCGCAAAGGTCGAACAACTCAAGCTCAATCTCATGCACTAGAAGTACAAGGAGCAATCATGTTTCCTCTCGAAGCCCCTCCCGATACATCCGCCTATATGATCGCAGGTTATGTTATTTTCTTTGTCATTGCCGCAATCTATCTCATCAGCCTGCTGGTGCGCTGGCGCAACCTTAATCAGGATATGACAACGCTCGAAGCCATTGAAAAAGATAATAAACGCAAAGCAGAAAAACCATCCAAGGAACAGAAAAACTAAAAAAATCCCCCGGAAAACAGTTTGTAATTTACGGCGAGTCCGCTATAATAGAGTTCATAGCGGACTTTTTTAATAAAGGTTGACAAGATTAACCCAAAACATGTAACTTCCGTGAATTGGATACTTGCCATTCTGCTGGCTTTTGGCAGTCTGGTGCTTCTCCCCGCGACTTCAGGGCAGGCGGCAACAGCCAAAACTCCTCCCGGTCCCGACCGGATCACTCAAATTACTGTGAACTACACCGCTTACACATGGTGGATGGCAACCTGGAATAAAAATCACATCGTTTGCTCCGTTGTGGTGGATCACGAAGGACAGCCGACTCTTGGGGAAGTTTATACCAACTGCAGTCAGGGTGTTTACTATAACTGGACAAAAACACGCCCCTGCTCATCCGCCCCACAGGATTGCAAGGGCTTTTATCTTTATCTCGTTAAAACAGAGCAATCCCAAAAACAGGTTACCGTGAAACTGCCTCCACCGGCCGTTTGGTTATCGCTGGAAGGATGCGAATCCGTCACCAAGTCGGGAACGAACATTTGTGAAACGATACCCAGATTGGTTTTGAAAGGCGAAGAACCGCTTCCGAACGAACACATCGTGCGGGTGGAAGGCACGATGGATGGTCAACCGTTTGCATGCAGTGCAGATTGCAAACTGAAGCTGGCAGCCACCAGCGACAAAGGCGTGAATTTGCAATTCTGGGCATGGTCCAGCTATGGCGATAGCAGTGAAGCATTCAGCGCACAGGTGCGCGTCGAGACTGCCACAGCGGGCAACCCCGATCAAAAATCGTGGTATGTGGATGTGCTTTCCACGCAATGGATGGGCGTGCATCCAGCAAGCTGTGCCAGTGTGTGGAAATCATTCCCGCCCGTTGGGGGGCCTCCTGATTGGTTAAGCACGCCCCAGGACCCCGCAGAATTAAGCAGTGATATTCCCTATAATTACCTTTCCGCAAACTTGATTCTGCAAGGCGTGGTGGACGCCAGCGGTTGTCCGGATGGAGGTTGGTCCTCCGATGGTACGGTCAATCAATGCGGATTGGAAGCGGCACGTCCCCAGGTAAATGCCTGGCAAAATCAATTCGATTCGTTGATCATCAACACTTCACACAATACAGGCGTACCTGCCCAATTGCTCAAGAATCTATTCGCCCGCGAAAGTCAGTTCTGGCCGGGCGTTTTCAAAGCAAGCCGCGATGCCGGATTGGGTCAGTTGACTGACAATGGCGCGGATACCGCCCTGCTTTGGAATCCAACTTTCTACAGCCAATACTGTCCGCTCATCCTTCCATCGCAAACTTGCAGTACAGGTTATGTTCACCTGAAGGCAAGCAATCAAGCGCTATTGCGTGGGGCGCTGGTCGGCAGCGTGAACGCGTCCTGCCAGGATTGTCCGCTTGGCATTGACCTGAGTCAAGCCGACTTCAGCGTAGGCGTGTTTGCCCATACCCTGCTGGCGGAATGCCAGCAGACTGCACAAGTCATTCTCAATAATGTTCCATCCACCTCGACCCAGTCAGCCGGCGATTTTGCTTCCTATGAGGATTTGTGGAAATTTACCCTGGTTAATTACAACACCGGTGCGGGGTGTTTGGGCCTGGCGGTAAACCAAACCTGGACTGCCGAACATAAGCTGACCTGGGATGCCATGGCCATACATTTCACCGATGTCTGCGCGCCGGCAAAGAATTATGTGAACGACATCAGCAAATAGGCGGAAATTCTTTATTCCGCTTTTATACGCCATGCCAAACTAAAAAATATTGCCCCACCCCATCCCTCCTCAAATTCAAAGGATTCGGAGGGGTATCCCACCGAAGTTATTCTTTGCGGAAAGGGAAGGGTAGGGTTTGGAGACATACATGCTCACCCTCGCCGAAAAAATCCTCTTTGCAATCGCGACCCTTGTTTCACTCTACTTCACGTATCGCGGTGTGGATCGCATCATCAAACTGATCTCCAGCGGGCAGGGCAAACCCGATTGGAAAGCCGCCTTCAAACGCATTCCCCAGGTCTTCGCAAAAGTCATCTCATTTCAACCGGTTTTTCGTTTTCGATTATGGACGAGCATTTTGCACGCGCTCATTGGCTGGGGATTTCTTGTTTTCCTGGTGGTCAACCTTTCGGATTTGATTTTGGGCTACACGGGCTTCAGCATCCTCAACCAGACCGGCTTGTTCGGCGATGTGTATCGCTGGATGGCGGACATTGCCAATGTTGCGATTCTGGCTGGCATGCTTGCAATGGTCATCCGCCGCTTCATCCTCCGGCCCGCGACGCTATCCACGCGTAACACCACGTTACTGAATGCGAAGGCGCGTTTCGGCATCCAGCGTGACTCAGCCATCGTTGCAACCTTCATTATCGTCCATAACGCCTCCCGCTATTTGGGAGAATCATTCAGCGTGGCACTCAGCGGCTCCACTGACAAGTGGCAGCCCACTATTTCCGCGATAGCAGGTTTGTGGTCGGGGATGAATGCCAACGCGCTCGTCATCGGCGAACATGCCATGTTCTGGCTGTCGCTGGGTGCGGTGGTTGCATTCCTACCGTATTTCCCTTATTCAAAACATATCCATCTTTTCTTCGCACCGTTGAATATTTGGATGAAACCCCAGAGACGATCCATTGGCGAATTGAACTACATCAATCTCGACGACCAGTCCATTGAGCAATTTGGCGCGGCACATATCAAAGATTTGGGCTGGGAGCAGGTGATGGATTCCTACGCCTGCATCATGTGCTTCCGTTGCCAGGAAGTGTGCCCGGCGTATAACACCGGCAAGCTTTTGTCACCGGCTGCGTTGGAAATCAACAAACGCTATAATTTCAACCATGGCGGCGGCACGGATGCGCCCATGCTGGATTTGATCTCGGAAGAGGCGGTTTGGGCCTGCACCTCCTGCGGTGCGTGCGTGGATATTTGCCCGGTAGGCAACGAACCGATGCGGGATATCCTCGACGTGCGGCGCAATCTCGCGATGATGGAAAGCAAATTCCCGAAGCAATTGGAAAACGCGTTCAAGGGCATGGAACGCAACGCCAACCCATGGAATGTCTCGCAGGCCGACCGCATGAAATGGGCTGACGGTTTGAACGTCCCAACGATTGAAAAGAATCCGGAGCCGGAAATTTTNNGGACAGAACGAACAATGCACCGGCGATTCAGCCCGGCGCGCGGGACGCGAGGATATTTTCTTTGGGCTGGCCACCGCGAATGTCGAAATTCTGAACGAGGTCAAGCCAAAGAGAATTGTCACCACTTGTCCACATTGTTTGCATACGTTGAAGAATGAATACCCGGCGTTTGGCGGGAATTACACCGTCATCCACCACACCCAGTTGATCAATGAACTGGTCGGTGCTGGAAAGATTCAGTTATCGATATCCAGCGATGCATATACAGTGACCTTCCACGATCCATGCTATCTTGGCAGGCATAACAATATCTTCGATGCGCCGCGCGAAGATTTGAAATTGGCCGGATTGGAAGTCATCGAAATGCCGCGTCATTCCGCCAAATCGTTCTGCTGCGGCGCAGGCGGCGCCCAAATGTGGAAGGAAGAAGAACAAGGCTCAAGCCGCGTCAACACCACGCGTTTTGCGGAAGCGAAATCCGCTCTCAAGAATGCAGGCTCCCCCGCAGGCGCAAATACGATTGCGGTTGGCTGTCCGTTCTGCCTGACCATGATGAGTGATGCGTCGAAAGCCGATGGCGGCCAGATACAGGTCAAGGATGTGGCGGAAATCGTTGCAGAGAAATTAAAATAACGAATGGGCAAATGCCCGCCTAGGTGATTTGGTGAAATTAAAAAAAATATTATTGATCACGGACGGTTTTCTCATCCTTGGACTCATGGTTTTGTATGGCTGGAGGTCGGGGCTTTTGAGGCAAATCTATCTTGCCGCCGCCGCGGAGACCCTGCTGGTAAAACATGGTGATCACCCCGTCCAAATCCGCTTCGATTTAGAAGAGCATATGAATCAAGTATATATTTCGGCGGGGGAATTCACGATGGGAGCCGACACCAATTTCATAGGCACAAAACCTCACAAGGTTTATTTGAATGCCTACTGGATCGATCAGGTGGACGTGACCAATTCGATGTACGCCATTTGCGTGAAGGCAGGCCAATGCAAGCATCCGGCGCGCTATGATGACTATTTCGACAATCCAAAATTTGCTGATTACCCCGTTGTCTATGTCAACTGGTATGTGGCCAAGGCTTTTTGCGCATGGAAAGGTGAAAGACTGCCCACCGAGGCAGAATGGGAAAAGGCAGCGCGCGGTTTGGATGCACGACCCTATCCATGGGGAAAAGGCTCACCCGATATTTCGCTATTGAATTACAACGGAGACCACGAGGATATCGCTTCTGCATAAGACTATTTGATCGGGATCAGCCCTTACGGTTTGCTGCAAATGTCGGGGAATGTCCGCCAATGGGTCTTGGATTGGTATGGGAGAAATTACTATTCCACTTCCCCCTATAAAAACCCACAGGGACCCGATACCGGCAAATACAAATCCCTGCGAGGCGGCGCCTTTAACGATGATTCGCAAGAGGTCGAAACGTTTTACCGGGCTTATCATGATCCCACTTCGGCGGGACAGGATC
>PMLN01000161.1:4754-10076 GCA_003158885.1 Anaerolineae bacterium | reverse complement strand
TTGATCATTAGCAAACCAACCGCCATTTTCAGCTAGTTCTATCCGTGGCAGCCCATCCTGCCAAAACGACGGGTTGGTCGAACTATTGATTTGAGTTTTTTCAAAATCAGTCCTGGACGTACCATTAAACCACTCTCCGGCGGAAGCCAAAGCAAATTCGGTTTCATTGGCTTTAGGATGAGACGGGTCGACCGGATTAAGAAGCTGGGTTAAAATGCTTTCGTAGACTGTTCCGTCGGGAGCGGTAGTCGTAAACCAGACCGGCTTGCCGTTTTCATCCAGTGCCCAACGTATTGATTGATTATCAAGAGGGACAAGGAAAGAATGTGAAGTCTGAGTATTTTTATCAAATTGAGAAGCAATAGTTATTCCTTTATAATTTTTCACCTCTTCATCTGAGAAAGATGCATTTAAAGCAGGATTAAGCAGAGCCGATTCAATGGCTAAATACTGTTTGTCCCACGGGTAAAAATTTGGGCTTTCTATATTTTCCGAAATCCCAAGCGGCCGGACAAAAGCTTTTTCCTCTTCACTCCAGAAGACTGTTTTACCTTGACTGTCAACACCGGTGAGAATGCCATTGGCATAACCAGCATTATGAACGTCGCTGTCGGAAAAAGAAACAATTTTGGTATTTTGTTCGATAATCGGCGTGCCGTCTGAATTCCAGCCGGAGATAACTTGACTTATCGTCCAATTACCTTTTTCACCGGAAATAGCAGAATTAATACCTTCTTGTTTCAATTGGGCGGAAAAATCAGCGTTCAATCCCAAGGAATCTGAAAACACCGTCACCGGCATGGGCGTTGGTTTGGGAGAAGGCGTTATGAAAACTGTCGCTTTTGCTGTTTGCATTGGAGGCGCAGTATTGGTCGATTGCGCCATTGACAATGGGGTGCAAGCGGTCAGAAGAATCAAAACGATAAGAATAAGTGCGCGTTCGCGATTCATATAACCTCCTGTACAGTACTATAGCGGGCAGTGAACTGATTCGCTCTAAGATTCAAGCGGCAGCAGGCATTTCTTCTGATTCTAATTGATATAGGAAATCAGGAGCAAAGTCGGCGCTATTTGGCCATGTTACAGTGCGTGAGTCTGGGTCGAGGGTTGCTTTTGCAAAGTATGCAGGATCGCGCAGCGGCTCGAAGATCGGACCGAAAAGTTCGCGACGCAGGTTTACACGCTTGCGAATGCCGTTATCGAAAGTTAACTCAAGCGAGTGAGTACCAACAACTTCAACTTTTGTAATATGAATGATCATTTGTTACACTCCTGCTAATCCAGCGGCGCAATCGAATGTAAAGGCAGGCCTGCCCGCGCCAGTTCCCAGTTGGCGCGCAATTCCGCCTGATGGATCGCCGCCCATTCAAATATTTTGGCGCGCGTCGTACGCGAAAGTTTCCCTTCGAGAATCATGATCGGGTCAATGCCAACCTCAGCCTCTTCATCGCCGCGTTCGGCATGAAAATGCGCGGGACGATGTTCGCGATAGAACATTGAAATCTTGATACCGTCGAAGATAGAAATGGTAGGCATATAACGCTTAAAGTATAAGCCGTTTCAAATTGAGCGTCAAACTGCAAACTCGCGGACAACTTTTTCTTCATCCTCTTTTGACAATTCCACCAGCGGCGGGTGGACCGGCCAACGCGGTTGATGATGGTAACGCGCCAACAGGGCTTTGAGCAATGGAGGAAACGGTTGATATTTCTCGAGGAGATGCCGCTGTTCGCTGATCCTAGCTTGCGCGGCAAAAGTATCCTTGCCCTGGATAAATAGATCGTAAATCTCTCGCAGGCTGGGCGAGATGATGTTGGCGAGGGCTGTGATGCAGCCTGCGGCGTGGTTTTGCAACGCCAGGGTGAAATCCGAATCGGTGCCATTGAACACAGTCAAATCTGCGCCGAATTTTTCACCCAGCGCACGAGTAAAGCCTTGATCGTGCGATGAGTCTTTGATGCCGGCAAATTGGAATGGGAAAGAATCTTTGAGCCTTGAAAGCAATTCGATGGAGAAGCCAATTCCAGCCGCGCTGGGAATGTGATAACCGAATAAAAATCCATCTGCTGGGACCGCTTTATTTATCACCTGCCCGAACCAATGGAACAACCCGTCGTCGTTTACTTTGCGGAAATAATAGGGCGGCAGGGTAACGACGGCATCGAAGCCAAGATCGAAAGCAAGTTTGGTCAAGTCAATGGTTTCGCCAAGGCTCGGCGTTCCGGTTCCGGCCAATAACCGGAAATTCGGGTATGCTTCACGCACTCGAATGGCGGTTTTCCAAACCATCTCACGTTCTTTCAGTGAAAAAGATGGGCCTTCACCCGTCGTACCGAAGATCAGTGCGCCGTCACAGCCTCGCGAGGCCAGAAAAGTCAGGAATGGAACGACTGCATCAAGATCGGGCAAGAGGTCTGATTTCAATGGGGTGACCGCCGCAGCGTACACACCGGCCAATGGATGTTGAGTCATAAGATCTCCGATTATGAAAAATTAGAATTGCAAATGGAGCGCAAAATCTCAAACGGAGTGCAAAATCTTCGCGAAGCATCCCCGAAGGGCGGCCAGATTTTGCACCGAAGTCAGAGACTTCGGACCCCGCTCATTCCTCATGTTCTTCGATGAATTCCCGCGCGGCCTCTTCCGGCGGCCGGAGGGTTTGCCCCTCTTCGTCTGCAAGATAGCGCTGATGATCGAGTACCCACAAATACAGATCGCCTTCGGTCTTGCCGGGAAAATCCTTTAAGATTTTGCTTTGACGGACCACCTGGATAATGGGGGTATATACCGTGTCGTACCAGTGCGTGATGGCTTCCTCTTCCGAAATATCGCGCTTCCAATCCAGTCCCATGAAGTAACGGTGTACGGCGATATGTTCCAACATGCGGTCAAAGCCATCCGGGATGGTCAGGCGGATCTTGGCTTTCGGGCGCAAACTGTCGAGGCGGGTGCGCTCGAGGAAGCGGACTTTTTGTCCGAGGATCTTCAAATCTTCGGTTTTGAGGTCGGGTGTAATGTTGACCTTGGTGGAACACTCGCGGATTTCGGCTTCGATGAATTCCTGGCCTTGTTGGCGTGCCACTGAAACGCGATGGTGTCCATCCACCACAAAATAGACCTGTCCGACTTTGTAAAGCACGACCGGTGGCAGGCTGATATCTTTATAAAAAGCTGAGTCTATATTTTTCCAGCGCGCGGCCAATTGATCCTCTGCGGGCAGGAAGGCGCGGTCGAATTCGTGGTACCGGTTCAGGCTGCCCACGATCTGGTCGAGGCGTACGGTATGCACACCGCGATAGATTGGCCCGCCGATATGCAGGCTTTGTTTGATCTCATCGTAAGAGAGCAGGGTGGTCGGCTGTCCGGAAAGCGCGGCAAAGGCACGATTAAGAAAGGCTTTGAAGCGCGCCCGGCTGAAATCGGCGTGCACACGGGAAGTAAGTTCATTTGACATTTTCAATCTCGATCACTTGATAAGGAAATATATTCATAATAGCGGTTGGACCCAGTTGGGTCACAGCCTGTTCCAAATTTCGACGATAAAAATGCGTGTGTCCATGAAAGTGATAACGCGGCCGCGCCCAGGACAAGATCCAATTGATGGCTTTCAGTCCGCAATGTGCCTGCGTTTTCTCATCGTGGATGCCAAACGGCGGGGAATGAGTGATGAGGATATCCAGGGCGCGGCCGTAACGGATCCGATTCCACAACAGTCCGGGTGTCAATCGCATCGCGCGTTGGAACGCTTCGGCTTGGGAATATTGATTGACTCCGTTTGGAAGGTAACGGATCGAGCCGCCGAACCCGGCCAGCAGGAGACCTTTGGTGCGCTCACATTTCAAGTCCAGGTTGGAGCCGCCTTCGGCGCGCGTTGAAACGAACCTTGGATTTTCTTCCGGGTCATGGTTGCCGGGCACATAAAACATCGGTACGTTCAACACCGACACCAGGTATTCCAAATAGGTATAGGGAAGGTCGCCGCAGCCCAGGATCATTTTAACATCCCGGAAGTGTCCCAGTCCGGCCAGGCTGTAAACGCGTTCCTCTACCTCATCGCTGAGCGCAAGAATCTTCATGATAGCAATACATTGTGCCGCAGAAAGGGTCCTCGCGCAAGGGGAAATCTGGTAAATGGAGCGCTCAAACCTTGTAACTTGTTTCTCAACGCTTCGGTATGATTTTCGCCAATGTATACCAACATGTTTACCCTCGAACTTAAGGAATGTGGCGGATAGCTGCAGGATTTTGAAGAATTGCCGGAAATGGGCTGAATGAAAAACTGACCCGGTCAAAAGATCGGATTTTTTCGTGCAAATCGGTGAAATCCGTGGCTAAAAGCTTGAAAGACTAATTTCGGGGCGGTCATGTTTGAGCGCACCCTCTCTTGCGGAATTGGCTTCATCCGACTATCATGAACTGAGGCTGGGATCTATCCCACCGGTTCCCGTTGCTAAAGTAAGCCTTCAAACCTTCGAATCTTCGAACATTGTAACTTTGTTGAAACTTTCAAATGTGTATGTTATAGTTCGGATGTTGCCAATCCTGTCAACGCACACTATAATTTTGGGAAAGGAGATGCCGTCTGAACGAACATAACCTCACACAGCCTGTGGGCGAAGAGCCTGCTCATCGCTCCCATCGGCAGTTGCAGTCCGGCACAACGCTGGTCAACCGGTATCATATTCAGGAAGTGATCGGCGTTGGCGGCATGGGATCGGTTTATCGCGCCCGCGATATGCATTTTCCCAATGTCACCAAGCTGGTGGCTGTCAAGGAGATGCTCAATATTGCACCGGACCCCAACACGCGCATGACGGTCATCCACAATTTCGAGCGCGAAGCCAATATTCTGGCAACGTTGAACCATCCATCCATCCCGCGCATTTACGATTATTTTTCCGAGGAAGACCGTTCCTATTTGGTCCTGGAATTCATTCACGGTAAAGACCTGGAGGCGATCATTAACGATACCGGGGGCTTTTTGCCTGAGGAACGGGTTTTGGCATGGGGGATTCAATTGTGCGAAGTGCTGGATTTCCTGCACAATCACAAACCGGATCCCATCGTCTTCCGTGATATGAAGCCCTCGAACATCATGGTCAACAGCAGCGGCGATGTGGTGCTTGTGGATTTTGGCATTGCCAGAACCTTTCAGACCGGGCAAAAAGGCACCATGATCGGCACGGAAGGTTATTCGCCGCCGGAACAATATCGCGGCGAAGCCTCCCCTCTGGCGGATATCTATGCCTTGGGTGCCACCCTTCATCATGCGCTTACCCGCCGCGATCCGCGTTTGGAGCCGCCTTTTTCCTATGCAGAGCG
>PMLN01000161.1:3387-4701 GCA_003158885.1 Anaerolineae bacterium | reverse complement strand
TCCATCATGTCGGCTGGCGGGATTAAACCCATTTGGGCCTTTAAATGTGAGGATGAAGTGCGCGGCACGCCGCTGGTGTATCAAGGCATGGTATATGTCGGCTGTTATGACAATAATCTCTACGCCCTGAATGCCGCTGAAGGAAAATTCCAATGGAAATATCCAACGGATGGCGGCGTGGTATCGCGGCCGGCCGCCTATGAAAATAGTCTTTTTTTTGGCTCCGAGGACAAACGCCTGCATGTCGTCAACTCGCGGACGGGCAAGTTGATATGGACCTACTATACCGGTGGGCCGATCCGTTCCTCGCCGCGCGTTGCGGAAGGGCATATCTTCATAGGTTCCGATGACCATGTGCTTCATGCGGTCAACCTGAATACAGGTCGGAGCGTATGGCAATTTACCTCCGCCGACCAGGTTCGATCCACACCCTTTGTGGCCAATGAACTTGTTTATTTTGGATGTGAAAGCGGCGACTTTTATGCAGTGGATTTTCATGGCGCTATGAAGTGGCGTTACCAGGCCAAACGCGCCGTCACATCCTCCCCTGTGGTCGCAGGCCATAGCATCTTCTTTGCTTCTACGGATCGAACGCTGTACTGTCTGGATGCGCGCAACGGCTGGGCGGTTTGGCGTTTCCGGCTGGGGAAAGGCTCCGTTTCTTCTCCTGCCATCGCGGATGAATTGGTATTTGTCGGTGCGGCAGATGGATTCATCTATGGTGTGGAGGCTGGCACCGGCAAGGAAATGTGGCGTTTCCGAACCGAAAACCAAGTCAGCGGGTCGCCCGTCATTTATAAGGATTGCGTCTATTGCGGTTCTGTGGACGGGAACTTATACTGTTTGGAATATCGCTCCGGCCGCGAGCGCTGGAGGTTTAAAACCGGGGGCGCCATCACCGGCACGCCCGTCATCTTTGATGATATTGTTTATATCGGGTCAACCGACCATCAGGTTTATGCTTTGCTGGCCTGAGCCAAGGAGCTTTCATGGCTGAATTTTTTCGCAAATTGTTCGGAGCTAAATCGAAACGTTCGCTTACCAATCGAAGTGATAGTGCGACCACGGCGCCCTTATCCGACCAGCAAATCGAATCCATTATCAACGGCCAGGCCGCACAGGTTGCAACTCAGCAGTTGACCTCCGCGGTGGGTCAGTCGGTGGGCAAACAGCGCGAACATAATGAAGATAGCCTGGTCGCCATTACCGCCACGCTGGCTGGAAATACGGCCGGCATACCCTTTGGTCTGTATGTGGTGGCGGATGGCATGGGCGGCCATCAATTCGGTGAAGTCGCCAGCAACGCCGCCATCC
>PMLN01000161.1:0-3368 GCA_003158885.1 Anaerolineae bacterium | reverse complement strand
GCCCATCGTCTTGTTCAGCGCGAAGCGCCGGGGAGCGGTACAACCCTCACAGCCGCGCTCGTCGTGGGGCAGCAGATCACGATCGGCCATGTGGGCGACAGCCGCGCATACGCCGTTTATCCTGCTGGACGGATTGAGCAGTTGACGCACGATCATTCACTGGTAAAACGACTCGAAGAGTTGGGACATCTCAATAAGGAGGAGGCCGCCAACTTCCCACACCGCAATGTATTGATCCGCGCCCTGGGCCAGGGAGAAACCCTGGAGATTGATGTCTTCACGGTGCCTTTTCCTCGAAACGGATATTTGATGTTGTGCAGTGATGGACTATGGGGTGTGGTGACCGATCAGGAGATCCTGCGTTCCATCAGCAATGCGCCCACTCTGCAGCGCGCCTGCCAGAATATGGTGGATGCCGCCAATACCGCCGGTGGTCCGGATAATATTACTGTGGTCCTTGCTCAAATGATCGGATGAATATGGCCTCAGAGCGCATGGATTACTACTTTCTGCTTGGCATTCTACGCGATGCTTCTCAAGAGGCGATCAAGCACGCTTATTATGAAGCGGCTCAGCGATTGCACCCGGATAGGAACCGGGCTGCCGGGGAAACCGAATTGTTCTTAGAAGTTCAAAGGGCGTATGAAGTTTTATCCAACCCAAAGCGCCGCGCTCAATACGATGCCACCCTTTCCNNAATCTCGTCCATCTGGATGAGCCGCAATTAGCCTATGTTTTGCTGGAGATTGTCCCGCTCAGTACCGGCGAACAGATCCAGGCTCCGCCGCTGAACATCTGTCTCGTGCTGGATCGCTCAACCTCGATGGAGGGCGAGAAAATGGATGTGGTCAAAGGGGCCGCTTCGCAGTTGATGCGCGCTCTGCGCCCTCAGGATATCTTCAGCGTCGTGGCTTTCAGCGACCGCGCCGAAGTGATCATCCCGGCCGCGTTTCAGGCGGATCGCGCAAAGTTCGAGAACCGAATCCAGATGATACAGACCGGCGGCGCAACCGAAATTTATCAGGGACTGGAAACGGGCCTGCAGGAAATCCGCCGCAACCTTAACCCACAGCATGTGAATCACCTCATTCTGCTTACCGATGGCCACACCTATGGCGATGAACCGGCCTGCCTGCAATTGGCAGAAGAAGCCGCGCGTCAGAAGATCAGCATAAGCGGTTTGGGCATTGGCAGTGATTGGAACGATATCTTTCTCGATGCATTGACCAGCCGCACCGGCTCCAACAGCATTTACATTTCCAGGCACCAGGATATCAAGCAATTATTGATGAATAAATTTGCAGCCATCACCAATGCCATTTCAGAGGCTGTACTGCTCGAATTCAAACCACAGGAAAACATCAACCTGAATTTCGCCTTCCGTCTGCAGCCGGAGGGAGGGCCTCTTACCTTGGAAAACCCGGTACACCTTGGCCCCATCCTGCGCGATACGCCTCTTACGGTGATATTCGAATTTGTGATCCTTCCTGCCGCCTCCAAACCTGAGCGGGTTAGACTGCTGGATGGATCTCTTAAGGCCGCGATCGCTGCCCGGCCAACTCCGGTTCCTCCGCTCCGGATCCGGTTCGAACGGGACGCGGCCGACACGGCTGGGGATGCTCCTCCGCCCGTCGGCATATTACGTGCTCTCTCGCGTCTGACTCTTTATCGCCTGCAGGAACGGGCGCGCGAAGAAGCGCAGGCAGGTCATTATGAAAGCGCCACCCGCCACCTGAAAAACCTGGCGCAGCACCTTCTCTCGCAGGGCGAAAAAGAATTGGCCAAGACTGCTCTGCTCGAAGCGAATAATCTGGAGCATATGCAAGCTCTCAGCAAAAACGGTGGCAAGGAAATTAAATATGGCACACGGGCATTGCTCCTGTCGGCCTCGGAGGAAGCGAAATGATCATTTGTCCAAATTGCAAGCATTCCAATATGGCTGGCAGCATGTTCTGCATGGAGTGCGGAGCGCAATTAGCCGGTGCGGATATACTCACTACACAAAACATGGATACGGGTCAGGGGCAGGAGACTGCGCCCCAGAAAATTCCATCCTCCCAGCCTGCTGCGGTTGCGTTGAATACATGGATCACGCTTCATTTGATGGATACCGGTCAGGTGATCCCCTTGAATGACCGCAGCGAGTTTACGCTGGGGCGCATCAGCGATGGCCAGCCCATCATGCCGGATATTGACCTCTCGCCTTATCAGGCGTATGCGCATGGTGTATCCAGATTGCACGCCGTGATCAAACAGGCCAGTCATCACGTTTTGGTCATGGACCTGGGGTCGGTCAATGGAACGTATGTCAATGGCAAACGGTTGAATCCCAATGTGGAGCAAACGGTCAATAACGGGGATATTATTTCCCTTGGAAAATTGAAAATGCAAGTTCTCTTGAAAATATCCTGAACACAGAAAGGGTTACCATGGCTTATACTGTCATCCTGCATATTTTGGGCGATCTGCCCGTTCTCGGCGAAGTGGACGAACTGCCCAAACCAACCGATACCAACGTGATCGTTGCCAATCCACGCCAGCGCGATGGAAAGGATTTGCATTACCTGGAAGCCAACGTGGTCAAGGTCATTTTCCCCTTGGCTCGGGTCAACCTGATTGAGATATTGGAAAGCCAGGAAGAAGATAAGATCATTGGTTTTGTGAGGGAATGACATGCCTGAAGAATTTGACCGCCGCCGCATCCTCGTTGTGGATGATGAGGAACGCATGGTTCGTTTTATCCGCATGAATTTGGAGCATGACGGATTTCNNCCCGATCTCATCCTGCTGGATGTGATGATGCCCGATTTGGATGGCTTTGAAGTTTTGGAGACCGTCCGCGAAGTCACGAATGTTCCGGTGATCATGCTGACCGCCAAGGGCGAGGAGGATGATCGTGTGCGTGGCCTGGAATTGGGCGCGGACGACTACATCACCAAACCCTTCAGCCCGCGTGAGCTGGTGGTGCGCGTCCGCACGGTGCTGCGGCGAGCCAGCGGGGATTCATCTAGTGAAGTGATCCGGGTGGGTGACCTGACCCTGGATCGGGCGCGCTATCAGGCCAACCTGCCAGACCGGAGCATTGTGCTCACCATGACCGAATTCGAAATCCTGGCAACCCTGATGAGCCAGCCCGGGCGCATTTTCAGCCGGGCCCAACTGCTGAACGCAGTGCGCGGCGTGGCGTTTGAGAGTTACGAGCGCGCAATCGACTCGCACATCCGCAACCTGCGCCGGAAGCTCGAGCCGGGGGATTACATTGTCACTGCCCACGGCGTTGGATACAAATTCGCCCCGTGAGAGACCCGGGACTACTTCGAAGGGTGAGCCATGAACCAATCCAATAGTGTCCGCTCGATCCGCAACCG
>PMLN01000405.1 GCA_003158885.1 Anaerolineae bacterium | reverse complement strand
TTCTCGGTGCCGATCCAGCCCAGCACCGCTTCGCCGTAATGGATCCCAATACCGAAATCAAGATGAGCTTCTGCGGGCAATTCCTGATGCAGGTTCTCGATTGCGGTACGTATGGCGAGTGCGGTCTTCACCGCCCGCAAGGTGTGATCGGGTTGCGGCAGGGGCGCATTAAACCACGCCATCACTGCGTCGCCCAGAAACTTATCCACAGTGCCTTCATACGCCAGCACCGCCTCGGCGGCCGCGGCCAGATAGCGATTCAACACCGCTACTAATTCCTCTGGGGTTTGCTTTTCGCTGTAACTGGTGAAACCGCGAATATCGGCGAACAGGATCGTGATCCCCGTCTTCTTGCCGCCGATTTGAAAGCTTTTCAGGTTAATTTGCTCGAGCACCGCCGGAGAGACCATGCGCTCGAGCAATCTTCGCTGCGCTTCGAGTTTCTTGCGCTCGGTCATGTCATCCAGCACGATGGCGATGCCCTGGGTTTTTTGTTGGGCATCTTTCAGAGGGGAAAGATTCAGACGCCAATCCACGATGCCGCGTGAGGGCAGGTTGTGGCTGATCTCGAGATCGATCACAGGCTGATCGGTTTGGCGCACTTCGTTCAGGCGCGTCCGCAGCTCTCCGGAAACGGACGCCAGGATTTCGTTCAGCGGATGGCCGACGATTTCGGCCGCAGTATGCCCGAGAATGGATTCGGCGGCGCGGTTGGCGAGCGTGATCTGTTCCTGAACGTCCGCCGTGATCACGCCGCTGGCGATGGATGCGAACACATTGTCCATCAGGTTTTTCAATCCGGTCACCTCGGCCAGTGTTTTCTTCAGGGAGGAAAAGAGCCGGGCATTTTCGATGGCGACCGCAGCCTGGTTGGCAAATGCCGCCAGCAAGTCCCTTTCGTGTTCTGTAAAGATGCCGGTGTGGATGCGGTTATCCGCATAGATCACACCGATCAGCTCGTTCTTGACCTTGAGCGGCACGCACAAAATAGAGCGTAAGTTCATGGCGATAATGCTGTTCTGCTGGCTGAATCGCTGGTCCGACTGAGCGTTGGTCGTGAGCACGGGTTCACCGCTCTCGATCACATGCTGGACGATGGTGCGGCTGGTAGCTTCACTGGCCTTGATGGATGCCTGTTCCCAGTTGCGCGCCACGCGCGTGACCATTTGGCCTGCTTCGTCGCGCAGCATCAGGAAGCCGCGCTCGGCGCGCGTCAGGCGCACGATGTGATCCATTACGATGCGCAGTACTTCATCGATTTCGAGCGACGAATTGATCACCTGCCCGATATTGGCAAGCGCCAGCAGGTTGCCGTGCTCGTCTTCAAAGGAGGCCATTTGCGTGCCGATCCGGTTCAGCGAGGTGGTCAATTGTTCCAGCTCGCGGATAGTGTTGGATGGCAGGCCGCGCGGCTTTTTCTTTTCAAGATCTTCGCGTAATCTCCCTGCCTGCAGGGCCAGATTATGGAGGTATTCGTGTACGGTTGTGGGACGAGTCTTGTTGGAGTCCATGACGGTTATCTGTTTTTATGACTTTGCCGCAGAGACAAAAAAGCACCGGGAGAACTTAAGGAAATATTCTCCGCGCCTGTGTGGCTGATTTTCGTGCCATCGTTCATTGCTCTGAGTATACATCACTGTCCGGTCTCGCGGCCGGATAATTTCCGGATTGTAAAGCGCAGCGTGTGGAGCAGGATCATCAGGCCGGCGCGCCGGGCGCGGGCCTGATCTGCGGGACGGGCGGTAAAAAGCGCGGATTGATGTTCCGATGCCGCGATTTCGATATATGCCGTTGCCGATGGCAATCGTTTGACCAATTCCGCCGCGCGCTCGGCAGCCGTGGCGGAAACCGGCTGTGGAATTCCCAGCCAGCGCAGGCTTACGTTGACACTTGCGAACGAGCGCTCAACCGAGGTCAATTGATTCCAAATGATCCAGTTGCTGATCCATGCCGGCGTCTGCGCGCCGAATCGTTCGAAGGCTTTCGATAAACCGATCGGGGCCCGATCCAATAAACGGGTGCGGCGAAGAATAAGGATCAGTGCAGCAATGACGAATAGCGGGAGAGTGATCCACAGCAGGTCGGTGAGCAGCGTATCCATCCAGGGCTTGTGGGATGCGCCTGAACCGGCCGGAGTATTTTCTTTTGGTGTGTTTGGGTTTGCGCCGGCTGCGGTGTTATTGTTTTCGGGCGTGGCAATCTTTTGCTGTGTCGCTGGCCGCACGATTGGATTCTGGTTGACCGTCGGTTCAAACTCCACCCATCCGATATTGGGGAAATAAACTTCCGGCCAGGCATGCGCGTCGTGGTTGCGAACGATGAACGATTCGCTGCGGGCGGCAGTGGATTCATTCGTGCTTTCGCCTTCTGCAAAGCCCACGGCCATGCGCGCCGGTATGCCGATGGAGCGCAGCAGCAGGACTTCGTCGCTGGCGTAATAATTGCAAAATCCCTTTTTGGTATGGAATAGCACCCACACGGCGGGGTCCTGGCCGGGTGGGGCGGGAGAGATAGTTGTCGAATATTGAATCGTGTTGCGCAAATAATTGGTAATGGCTTCCGCTTTATCGTAAGGCGTTGACTTTCCGGATGTGATTTGGTCGGCAAGAGTTTGAAACATGGTTTGGATGTCTTGCGGCACTTCCAGGTACCGATCCTGGACCCATGTCGGATAATTCGTTCCTGCCGCCTCCAATTCCGCCACAGCCGGATCGGCGATCTCCGCCCGTACCTGATAGCGGCCTCCTTGTGCAATGGCTGGATTCGCAAACCATGCCAGCGGATCGGCCTGCTTGTGATCGTCGAATGTGACCGATACGCTGCCGGATTGGTCCATCCATATTGGCTCGGAGGGCGCATACAGCAGACTTTGCTGGGGCAATTGCATGGTAAATTGAAATTGCGCCTCGCTGCGGTTTTGGGCATTGATGATGTTCAAATTTCCATTGGCCGGTTGAAAGTCGAGGCTGGAAATGCCGGTATTGCTCCATTGTCCGTTGGCGTAAAAGCCATAAACCTGCCCGCGCCAGTAATAAGCCATTGAGATTGGCGATGATAGAACTTTTACCGTAAATATGGGCTGGTTACCCTGTGCGGCATTAATCCCCAGGGTCAGATTGTCGCTATAAAAATTGGTCCCGCCATTATTGTATGGGGATTGCAGCGCTGCCACCGCGTTGGAAAGCCGGTCCCGAACGGGGTTTGAAACCTTGTTCCATACATCGGACGCAGCTTGCAGGCTGGAGAGCGAAGTTGGGAGGAACCATGCTGCGAAAACGGATACGATCGTAACAACGATAAGACCGTTTAAAATCTCAGGCCAGGCATCCTCCGAAATGGCGATGTGTTGAATTCTCCACTGGATGCGGCTGCGCAGGAAGTATCTGCGCCCGATCAAAAGCAGGGCGAGGAACAGATGGATTGCCAGCCACCACGAGCGGAGAGGAAAATAGTTGTCGTAGATTTGAACCATGATCATCACGATGGCGGATGGGATCACTGCCGCCGGTAAATTGTCGTGACGCATTAGCCAATAACCTGCCGCCAGGCTGATGATCCACATGGCCAGGGATACAAACGCAACAAAGAGGAATGGGTCGCTGACCGGGGCGCGCTGAATGAACTGTGTAAAAGCAATGGACAGGCGGGATGCAGCGACAAGGAACCGCCCGGAGAAATTCGAGTTAACTTTGCTTTGCGCGATGACAGTCCATTGCCATGGAATCACCATGATCGTATAGTCAATGGCCAGCAAGGCGGCCATGCGCCGGTTAAAGTGGCTGGTTCCCAGCGCCATTCCGAGAATGGTTCCCAGTGCGGTGAAGGTTTCTGCGAAGTAAAGAAAAGGCGCCCAATCCGCAATCATTAAACGCCCGGCAGTTACCTGAAGCAGTAAAAAGAGCAGAGCGGCTGAGAGCCAATCCCAATCGTGACTGGATGACTTTTCCATGGGCTGAGTCTAATCGTTTTTATTCAGCCGTCAATTTAAATAACTCACCTTACGCAAAACGTCCCGAAGGTTGCCGTAATTCAAGCCGGGTTTTTGCCCAAACCTTCGGGACGGTGCGTAACATCAGTTAAATAAAAGAAGGTGAAATTCATGAGTTTCTCGTCGAGATAACAGTCTCCTTTCAATTTCGCTTATAGCCGGTTAAAATACCACAATAGGTGGGTGTGCTATCTGATATAATCACCACGCTTTGGATAAAACCTTTGTAATGGAATCGGGATGACCCTCGAACGCGGCACTCTCCTGCATAAACGCTATCGCGTGGTTGAAATTCTGGGCCAGGGCGGGATGGGATCGGTATATCGCGCCGTGGATGAAAATCTCGGGGTGGATGTAGCCCTCAAGGAAAATCTTTTTGCCACAGATGAATATTCCCGCCAGTTTCGGCTGGAGGCAGTGATCCTTGCAAATTTGCGGCATCCCAACCTGCCGCGTGT
>PMLN01000205.1 GCA_003158885.1 Anaerolineae bacterium | reverse complement strand
GTGACGCCGAGATCGAACGCGCGGCGTGCAATGGCGCGCCCGTTCTCCAGGTTGTCAAGCCCGCCGAAGTTGTACCACCAGCCCAGCGAGATGGCCGGCAGTTTCAGCCCGCTTCTTCCAACGCGGTTGTAGAGCATGGTTTCATAGCGCTTCTTTGCGGGCAGATATGGATTGAGTTGATTCATTCATTCTCCTTGATGAACGGCAGATGCCGGGATGGAACGCATTGTCTACCGTCTGTTGTCCACGGTCTACTTTTCAAATTCCCACTTCTTCAATACATCCATGGCTTTGTAATTGGTCAAATCCAACTGCAGGGGTGTAATGGATACATACCCTTCGGTCAGCGCGCCGAAGTCGGTGCCGGGTTCGTCCACACCGGTGGGCGCTTCGCCGCCGATCCAATAGTACGGCTTGCCGCGCGGATCGATGCGCCGGTCGAGCGCATCGCGATACACGCGTAATCCCTGCCGCGTGATCATGTATCCCTTGAATTCGTTTTCTTTAAGGTATGGCACATTGATGTTCAGCACCACGCCTTCGGGCAGGCCGTCGCTCATCACTTTCTCAGCCACCCGGCGGGCCACGATGGCCGCGCTCGAGTAATCGAGTGGTCCCTTGAATCCCTCCGGCGAATGGAGTGAAATCGCAAGGCCTTTTACGCCTCCGATGACCGCTTCCATGGCGGCGGTGACTGTGCCGGAATAGGTCACATCGTGGCCGATGTTGGCGTTGGGATTAATACCTGAGACAACCAGGTCAGCCGTGTCTATCAGCCCTAACAAAGCCACTGCCACACAGTCTGATGGCGCGCCGTCCGACATGAAGGCCGCCGAGCCATCGGCCAGGATTGTCTCGCGCACGCGCAGGGGACGATCCATCGTCTTGACGTGTCCCGACGCCGACCAGTTATGATCGGGCGCAAGGACCGTCACATGTCCCAGGCTGCGCATCTCATTTGCCAGCGCCAGCAGGCCGGGCGCTTGAACGCCGTCATCGTTTGTCACAAGGATATGCATGAGAAACTCTTTATAAATGGATTATGAACTTTTGCTTTGATTATATAACCAATGGCTTCTTAAAAAAGGCGGGTTTGTTTATGTCTCAATCAACGAAACGATCTCGGCCTCGCTCAAAGCGTGGCGCAAGTCTGCACTTTTCATGATAATGGCGGTCTTCCGCATCCCTGAACCGACCGAGATTTCAGCCTCCCTCAATACGCCTGGATCGATCAATATTCTGATCGGGCGCGGCAAACCGAACGGGGAAACCGTTCTAATTCGGTAACTGGTGACAGCCAGTACTTCTTCCTCGCTTGCCATTGTCAAGCGTGACCGGCCCACATATTTTCTTAAAGTCTTCCATGAAATTTGCTTTGGTCCTGCCACCAGCGCCATCAAATATTCCTCCCCGGATAAGCGGAACAAAATACTGCGGACAACCTGCTCCGGCCTCTGGTTGCGTTCCTGGGCGGCTTGTTCCAATGAATTGACTTGACCGGAATGTTGAAAGACCGTGTGTAGGATTCCAAGCTTGTCCAAAGCCAGGCTGGCGGGCGGTTGATTTTGCATGCTGATTCATTCCCTGTCGTTAAATGGCAAGCGCCAGGGTGAGGGGGGCACCCTAGCGCTTGCCGGTCAGAATAATACTATAACTCTTCCCACAAAACAAGGGTTGAATTCTTAAAGAATTCTTATCATTCCTTCTTGTCCATATATGTGCGCCCCTGGCGGGAATCGAACCCACATCTCGGCCTTAGGAGTGCCTTGCACTGTCCATTGTGCTACAGGGGCAACAGGTAAATTATATCAAATTGTGGTATATAACAGGNNCGAAATGCACGGGTGCATCGTGTGTGGAAAACTATATCAACTCTATGTGGTCTATGACCCCGGCAATAAGTATGTGGATTGCAAAGTGATGAGCGCGGGAGGCCGGCGTGTACCGAATGCTCATCGGCCTCTGGTGGCATGTGAGAAACATTCGGAAGGAGAAATCGAGGCAGCCGTCAAGCGCGTCTATGGAAAGCCGGAGGAAGACGATTAACTTCGGTAATCCGCTGAGGCCTTTCTGCTCCTTATCTTGGGTTGAATGTTGGGTTTGATTTTCGGGTTCGACTTGCTGCGTTCAAATTCTTGACCATCAACCGCAAGAAAAATGCTAGAATCCATCTCATATTCTCAGATTGGAGAATCCGTGTTTAGACGTTTTAGACCCTCCATGCAAAACGATGTATTGAGCGCTTCTCAGATTGAAGTGCTGGCAAGGGCTAATCAATTGTTTGCCGGCAACAACCCGGCAGACGCTGCGCCTCTCTTTGCCGAATTGGGGCGTGAACTGGATGTTTCCCGTCCGCGCCGCGCAGCCAACCTCCATACTCGTGCGGCCCATGCCTACGCCGATGCAGGCAATGAACAGCTCGCGCTGGCGCAGGCGCGTGCCGCGTTGACCATGTTCATTCAATATCGAATGATCAACCGCGCACCGGTGTTTTTCGCCAATATCACGCGCAAATTCAACAACAAGGGAATGAAGAATTCGGCCTCCGCGCTTCAGAACGAATTCGGAAATCGGGTCGGGCCGATGCCGTCTCAACCCGCTCAAGCCTCCGCGAAACGAGGCCTTCTGCCCACCAATTGCCCCAAGTGCGGCGCGCCTGTCCATGGTGATGACGCGACCTGGATTGACGATCAAACGGCCGAATGTGATTATTGCGGTGCAGCCATCCGAACGACCCATTAATGATGGGGGCCTGACGTGTGATGGTCAGGCTTCGGTTTTATAATTGGCAAAACATTCATACCAATGGACTATTTGAATTCATTCATCATTATGTTTTAATGAGGAAAACAAAAAAATCGAAAAGGAGTGAAATATGGTACAGCCAGCACAAAATGAAGCCGTCGAACGTTTGAAATGCAATTGGTGTCAGGGGATGAACCTCAAGACTGCCTTATCGTGCCAGTTCTGTGGTGCGCCGCTGGACTTGAAGGATGTAGTCAGCGAATCGGGTTGGCGCGAAGCCCCGCGTCTGAAAGATATGACCGAGTTCCATTTCTTCAATAGCACATGCCAGGTCGAGGGCGAGATCGTGCCAGTTGCTGAAATCAATTTAGCTCAAGGCGACGGCATTTACTTCGAGCATCACGTCATGCTTTGGAAGGATCCGACGGTTCCGATGACGGTTTTGCAATTGCCGGGCGGCATGAAACGTGTGCTGGCCGGGATGCCCTTCATCATCAGCGTGGCACAGGGACCCGGCCGGGTCGCATTTTCGCGCGATGCCACCGGCGAATTGGTGGTGCTCCCGCTTCACCCCGGCATGGAATTGGATGTACGCGAGCATGCCTTCCTGCTGGCTTCGGCCAATATCACCTATTCGTTTGAGCGCATCAAGGGGTTGCGGAATATTTTGTTCGGCGGGCAGGGCATGTANNTTCGTCACGGCCAACCAGTCCGGCTTATTGCTCCTGCATGGATATGGCAATGTCTTCGAACGAATGTTGAAGCCAGGTGAGTCAATCCTGGTGGAACCGGGCGCTTTTCTTTATAAAGACTCCAGCGTTCAGATGAACGTTCAGATGCAGCAATTGACGACTGGTCTGTTTGGGGGCAGCGCCATGAGTCTTGCGCAAGTGATCGGCCCCGGACGCGTCGGCATTCAATCCATGTATGTTCACCATGCCACGGAATAAGAGGCAGAAATGAGCGCAACACCTCCTGTCACCCCCGGACGAAGCTACACCTGCAATTGGTGCGGCGCTGTTTCGGATGGCACCTCGTTGAGTTGTCCGTCCTGCGGCGCGACCATCAATGTGAAAGAAATTGTCACTCCCACGGGCTGGATTGAAATGCCGGGTCGCAAGGATATGGCCAAACTACAGATCGGCAAATCCTCCTGCCAGATCGAGGGCCTTTATGTTCCTGCCGCGGATTTCAACCTGGCTCCCGAGGACGGCGTTTACTTTGCCCACCATGTTTTGCTTTGGAAGGAAAATTCCGTCAATATCACCATGATGTCCATGAAAGGCGCCTGGAAGCGGGCCTTTGCCGGCATGCCGATTTTCATGACACAGGCCAAAGGCCCCGGCCATATTGCGTTTTCGCGCGATCTCCCCGGTGAATTATTGGCTTTGCCGCTTCAGCCCGGTCAGGCTGTGGATGTGCGCGAGCACTTCCTGCTGGTCGCCACGGATCAGGTGGATTATGGCTGGACGAATACCAACATTTGGTTCAACACGCGCAACGGCGACGAGACCGAAACGCATTACCCGCTTGGCATGTATTTGGATCGCTTCTCTGCCTCCAGGATGCCGGGATTATTGCTGCTCCATGCCTCGGGAAATGTATTTGTTCGCCAGCTCGCTCCGGGACAATCCATCCTGATCAAGCCCACNNGCAATTCAATCGGCCTTTGAACCGGTCGAGGATAACGGCCAGACCATCACCAATCACTCGCCTGCCACCCAGCAGCAGTGGTAGTGAAATCGAACGTCGCGCGGGCATATGCCCGAAGCAACTACTGCGGACAGATTTTTCTGTCCGCAGTTTATTTTGGTTATAATTCTTCCAATGCGACGCTT